>NZ_LYTM01000055.1:0-277310 GCF_001672445.1 Mesorhizobium sp. WSM3873
AAGCCCGACGAGACGATCAGGGTGTGGGTGCCTGGCTGTGCCACCGGAGAGGAAGCCTATTCGATCGCTATGCTTCTGAAGGAGAACGCGCCGCGCGGCGCCGCTTCTCCCAACCTGCAGATCTTCGCCACCGACATCGACGAGCGCGCGCTGGAAGTGGCGCGCGCCGGCCGCTATCCGGCGACCGTCGCAAGCGACATCACGCCGAAGCGGCTAAAGGAGTTCTTCTCGCGCGAGGACGGCACCTACCGCGTTTCCGCCGAGTTGCGGGAAGCCTGCCTGTTCTCGGCGCACAATCTGTTGCGCGACCCGCCGTTTTCCAAGCTCGACCTCATCGCCTGCCGCAACCTTTTGATCTATATGGGGCCGGAGTTGCAGGAGAAGATCATCCCGATCTTCCATTATGCGCTGCGCAATAACGGATATCTCTTCCTCGGCTCGTCCGAGAACGTCACGCGCCATGTGCGCCTGTTCTCGACCATCAACAAAGCGAGCCGCATCTTCCAGAAGCGCGGTGGGGTCGCTGCGCAACGCCTGCCGGAATTCCCGCTTGCCGCTGCGGCCAGGCAGGCTGTTCCTAGCGCGCGCTCGCGGGCAACCACAGGAAGCCTGCAAGAGATTGCCGAACGCTTCCTGGTCGAGCGCTATGCGCCGGCCTATGTGGTCGTCAACGCCGCCGGCGAATTGATGCACAGCTCGGGCGGGACAGGCAAATATCTGGAACTTGCCGCCGGCGCGCCTGACCACAACGTCTTCTCCATGGCCCGTCGCGGGCTGCGCATGGATTTGCGCGCTGCGCTCCACAAGGCCGTCAGCACCGGACAGGTGGCGGTCCAGAACAACATTGCCGTCGGCACCAATGGCGGGCGCCAGACGATCAGCCTGGCCGTGCAGCCGCTGCCGGTCGAGGGCAATTCCGATCCGCTCTATATGCTGGTCTTCCGCGATATCGGCGGGATCAAGGCGGAGGCAGAGGACGAGACCGTCCACACGACCGACGATGTCGAAAGCGCCAACGTCAGTCAGCTCGAAAAGGAGCTCCAGGAAACCAGGGAGCGGCTGCAGACCACGACAGAAGAGTTGGAATCCTCCAACGAGGAGTTGAAATCCTCCAACGAGGAGCTGTCTTCCATCAACGAGGAGCTGCAGTCGTCCAACGAGGAACTGGAGACCTCGAAGGAAGAGCTGCAATCGATCAACGAGGAACTGCAGACCATCAATGCCGAGCTCAACATCCGCGTCGACGAGCTCACTCGCGCCAACAACGACATGTCCAACCTTCTCGAAAGCACACAGATCGCGACGGTGTTTGTGGACCGCGACCTTCGCATCAAGAGCTTCACGCCGGCAGCGCGCGATCTGTTCAGGCTGGTCGAAAGCGATGTCGGCCGGCCGCTCGCTCATGTGCGGCCGCGCTTTGCCGCCGACGGGCTGCAGCCCGATATGGAGCAGGTGCTGCAGCGGCTGGGAACAGCAGAAAGGCCGGTTCAAGGCACGGAAAGCGGCAAGCGTTATATCATGCGCGTGATGCCCTACCGCACGGTCGACAATGTCATCGCCGGAGTCGTCGTCACCTTCGTCGATGTCACCCGGGTTTCGCTGGCGGAAGAAAAAATCGGTGCGCTGTCGCACGACCTGCGCAACCGCCTCGAAAGCCTGGAGACCGTGGTGGACCTTGTGCCTGTCGGCATCTTCATCGCCGAAGACGGCGACGGCGACGCCATCCGCGCCAATCGCCACGCGGCCGAACTCGCCGGCCGTCTCGCCGCGGACGGCAAGCTGACCACGGTGCCGGCCGGGCTCCCACTGATGATCAACGGCGCCGCGGTGGAAGCGGACGACCAGCCCTTGCAGAAGGCAATGCGAACGGGCAAGGCCGTGCCCGGCTATGAAGCGCGGATCGCGCGGACGGACGGCTCGAGCATCGACGTGATGATGTCGGCCAATCCGCTGTTCGACGAAACCGGCAGGGTGCGCGGCGCGATCGCAGCCCTGGTCGACGTCTCGAACCACAAGGAAGCCGAGCGCGCTCAGGAGAGGCTGCTGCATGAGTTGCAGCATCGCGTGAAGAACATCCTCACCACGATCACCGCGCTGGCGGCGCGCATGATCCGCTCGTCAAGCACGATGGGCGAATTCGCGACATCATTTCATGAGCGACTACACGCGATGGCGCGCACGCATGAGGTCCTGTCGTCTCACAATTGGGGCGACGCCGACCTCGAGCAGTTGCTCAGGGCGACGTTTTCTCCCTACAACAGCACGGGACACCAGAACCTAGTCGTTCACGGCCGGCCGTTCCACCTCGATGCGGCAACGGCGGCGGCACTCGGTATGGTGTTCTTCGAGCTTGCCAGCAACGCCGCCAAATATGGGGCGCTTTCCGCCGAGACCGGACGCGTCGAGGTCTCCTGGAACGTGGTGAAGCCGGGCATGCTTTCGATCAGCTGGAAGGAACTCGGCGGTCCGGCCGTGGAAGAGCCATCCCGCAGAAATTTTGGAACCACTTTCATCCAGCAGAGTTTGGAGTACGAGCTGAGGGGGAGTGTCGAAATGAACTTCCGGCCCACCGGCCTGGAGTGCCTGCTTGAAATCCCCCTTGCCCGAACCGAAGCCTTCGAGCCGCTGCCCGGCTACGCATGAACAAGAGCGCTCCATTAGCCGACTTGGCGCGTTTATAGCGGACTGCGCGGACATGGCCCAAACTCCGCAGGGCTCAAAAGCCAAGTCGACCCGGCAGCATCTGGTTGTGCGATAGGAATATAATCAGGACAGCCGGTACGACGCTTCCTCTTCATAAGGACTCGCGAAATTAATCGTGTAGACATATACTCCGCTCGTTCGCGGGGAATGGTCTTCGCCCCCGCAATGAGGGCAACATGGCGAATTCAAAATCCTTGTCGGCAATGGATGCCGAAATCCTAAAATCAGCGTTTCACAAGGACAAAAAACTCCCCGAGAGCCAACGGCGAGACTTCGCTGCGGCACTCGTCGAAGGCGAGGCAATAATCGCCCGCCAGCGCGCTCTCATAGAAAAGCTTGCACGGGACGGGCATCCGACAGAGGAGGCCGAAGAATTCCTGCGCAAGTTCATGAAAACGCAAGCGGAGCACGTCGCCCACTGGGAACTGATATCAGGTCAGGCTGAATCGAAAAGCCCCAGCGCTGAGCGGGATCAGCACTAGGGCTTGAGGCATGTATGTACGCTGTACCAGCATGACCCTCGCCGCGCTAATATCGGGGTATGGAGAGATAGGTGGAGAAATTAGCAAGTAACCGAACAGTTAACTGCCGATGTTATCAGGTCACGTCCGGCGACGCACGCCTCGGGCCAAAACGCGTTTCGGTTTTGGCGCAGCGACAGGCTCGGCAGCTTCTTTGGCGAGGCGCGCCAGCTTGAGTCGCTGTGTCTTTGACTCGCGATCTGCGGTCTCTTTGTCCATTATGTCTCGGGCAGCTTGTGTGGTCGCGTCGCCCTTGCTTTCCCTTACGGTCGGCTTGGGCTTAAACGCGGCTTCTGCAATCGCACTATACATCGTAGATCATCCTTAAAATCAAAAAGGCCGGGCGAGCCCGACCTTCCAAAACGCTTCGACGGCCATTGCCAGTACATCCGTTGTCAAGGCCAGAAGCAATTTCTTTAGGCGGCCTGAAGATTCTCGGCCGCGCTCTTGCCGTTACGGCGGTCCTGCACGACATCGAAGGTCAGTTTTTGGCCTTCAACGATTGTGCGCATACCGGCGCGCTCTACAGCGGAGATATGGACAAACACGTCTGCGCCGCCCGTTTCAGGAGCGATAAAGCCGAAGCCCGTGGTCGTGTTGAAGAACTTTACGGTTCCAGTATTCATGGCGATTTCCTTTCGAATCGGCATAGAAATTCGCGTCTGGCGACATGCCAAACGTCATATTGATCGATTTTGAGGGAAGATCGTCGGGCGCCAGAGCGCAGAAACAAATTCAACAGCAAACATCGATAGTGACGATATAGGCGTGAATTGCCTTCTACGCAAGGCGCTCCGCTCACTATCGACATTTAAGGGCAGCCTGTCGGGCGCCAACAAAGGCGGAATGCAGTGCCGTTTTGAACGAATGACGGCTGTTATTTTCAAAAGCATTTGGCATAAAAAAAGCCTGATTAGAATTCGGAAGTCCGGAGGGTTTCGGGCTGATCCTATTTATAGGGGCCGCACTCGGTGCTCGGCGCAATAATGAACGTAGCTGTCCTCGGTGATGCCACGGGCCTTTGCCAACGTGATGCACGGTCGGGGCGAATTATGCAGCTGGACGCAAGAGACCGCCCGGTCCCGGGCGGGGAGCGTTGTGGAAGCTCACGGTCGCCAAAAGTATGGGAGCGTCGAATCCGGGAATGCTAGGCCTAACTCCTTGCCATTTGCGTTCTCACAACGAAAGCTCTCCAGAACCAACCGGTGCTGGCGCGTTAACAAGGAGCGGTCAATTTTAGGGCGTGAAGCAGCGTCCAAGAGATGGTTGAAAGGTATTGCTCATGGGTCGTGAGGATAGATCGACCGCTCGGGACGAGGCCGATATCGAAATGCTCATTCGACGACTGGCCAAGGAAACAGGCATTTCAGAGGACCAAGCGAGAGACTTGATTAAGTTGATTGGCAGTGACTGGGCCTCATTGTTGCGAGAAGCCCGTTTTCTCAAGCGCCGTCATTGAAACAACCAGGGCCACCGCTTGCCCTCAACCCGCGTGGATTTGACCAGCACGCTCGTTCAATTTCTTGACCTGCGCCTGAAATGAACCCTCATCGCCTTTCAGGAGCTCCAGAGTGATGGGCCATTTCCCGCAAGATGCAGCATCCGCCCATCAAAGGTGCCTGAACCGTAACGGTTTCTGACAGGATAGAGACAGAAAATCAGTTGGTTTCAACGTGGCGACCACGGTGCCCGGTTCTGGCGATGGAGGGCAAGCCGTTTATGCTCGTGGCCGAGACTGCCGCCGGAAGACGTCGAGATAGGGCGCGTGCAGTGATCGATGCATTGGGCACATGGCAGTCGCCGAATCCGCTCGGCGCCGGCGGCATACCAGCCGAGGGCGAAGCGGAACTCGGCAGCCGGATTGCCTACGCATACCGAATATCCTCGGGAAGGACAGCCATCTTTATGCAGGCCGCACGACATTAGTTGCGGGTTCTGGTCACTCCGCCGCCAATGCGCTGCTGGAGTTGGCCGAACTTGCAGAGACGGAACCAGGGACATGGCTGACGCGTGGCACTGACCTTGTCCGCATCTACGGTGGCGGCGACCTTGATGCCTTGCCGGCGCGGGGCGAGCTCGGATCGGATGCCAGAGATCTCGTTGAGAGCGGCCGCGTTCAGCTGATCACTGGCTTTGCAACAACGGCTATTCGCGATGTCGACGGTCGTCTGGTGGTGGAAGGGGTGTCGGCGGATGGCGTGCGAACGGTTGGTCCCGTCGACAGGATCGTCGCGGGGACCGGTCAGCGCCCGGACTTGTCGATTACCGGAGAACTTCGGCTTGACCTTGATCCGTGGCTCGAAGGCGTCAAAGCGCTGGGACCGCTTATCGACCCAAATGAGCACTCTTGCGGCGATGTTCCACCGCACGGTCACCGCGAGCTCAGCCATCCCGAGCCCGGCTTCTACACCGTCGGCATCAAGAGCTATGGCAGGGCTCCGACCTTCCTGCTGTGACAGGCTATGAACAGGTGCGCTTGGTGGCGGCGGCAATTGCCGGGGACCTGGTGTCCGCTGACGCGGTGCATCTGACCCTTCCGGAGACCGGGGTCTGCACAACCACGAGATCGATCACTTCGATCTCGGCCGCCTCGAAAGGCTGTTGTGGCGGCCCAGCTCCGATAGGAGCTGATGCCTGTTGCGTTGCCGACGCCGAAGCGAAAGCCGGTGGCAGGAGCGGCTGCGGGTGCGGCGTCGCCGCATGAATTCGCAGCCAAGCGCGATCGGCGCGCCAAAGCGCGCCGGGATCATGACGGTACTTGGCCTGACGCAGATCATGGCCTGGGATCGTCGTACTATCGCGTCCCGTCGCAATAGGCGTGGGCCAGATCAGCCTAGCGGCAGCATCATCCTATCTGGACCAAATATGCATCTGTGACTTTCGTGGCGATCGGCGTCTCGGCACTGTGGGCTGGCCTGCCATACATCCCGGTTGCGCTCGCATTCTACGGCGCCGGCATCGGGTTGGAGTCGATTGCACGAGGAACTCTCCCGTTAGCGCTGTTCGGGCCATCAGGTTACGCGAAGCTCATGGGCCGTCTTGCCGTCCCAAGTCTCATAGCGCAGGCGGCGGCTCCTTCGGTCGGCGCTTTGTTGTTGGAACATTCGGGTGCCCAAAGCATGTTGGCTGCGCTAGCAAGTCTCGCTCTGGCGAACCTTTTGCTAGCGCTGCTCCTAGGCTGGCTCATCATGCGACGACGTTCTGCTGTCCAGATTGGATAACACCGAGTGCGATCTTAAACGGGTCTTTCCGCTTCCGGCCCCAACTGTTGCTGCAATGCGCCCGCATCCGGCCATTGGAGCCAGCTTGCCCGGCAGCCGTAAGCAGACTTCGCTGCTCAAAAGGCGGCGATGCACAGAGACGAAGTTAAGGGCGCAGCGAAGAAACTCGCGCGGCTAGGTATTCAGCCACGCCTTGGCGTGGGAATTAAAGCAGGGTCAAGGCTTCGGTCGGCGTTAATCGTGGAAGCCGCTGCTGGGGACAGAAAAGCGACAGGCGACGTTACCGGACGGCCACGGTCTCGCCGATGATGCATTGGCACTGTGACTCGTCGCTGCTAGAGACCGCTATTTTCCACTCCAAGGCGAAGCCGGACCGAAGCCTCTAGGTCTTTGGCAAAACCAAGCGCGAACTGAAGAACCGTCGTTTCATTCGAAGCGACAGATCCTTGGCCCTCAATGGCGATCGGCAGTTCTATTTTGCCGCCGGTGGAGGTCACGCGAACATTAAATAGAAGCTGGCCACCGGGCCGCTCCTCAACGGTTATCAATTCGAGAGTTGCCATTGTCACTATCCCACCGGTTATCCAATCCCCCAAACCCCAACCTTGCCTCGCCGGGATTGCAGTTTGAGGCGCTAATCACCAGGGCGGCTGTTGCGGTAGACATCTTGGGCCAATGAAGGGCTGGTTCAAATCAGGCGATTGCGTTCCGCGAGTTCGCGTGCCCGCCTCAGAGTGCCGTCAGTGTCAGCGATCCTGCGCCTTGCTGCTTCGTCGGTTCTAATCGTCAACCGAGCTGAGATGATCTTGGGTGACGTGGCGACCGCGACGATCACGAGCGGCGGTGCATCCGGTATTTTCATGGTTCTCATGGGTCTTATCCTTTCAAGTGAAATGAGTGCAGGGGCAGTCGACATTCGGCGATTATCCGCATGGCCGGGCCAGGAGCCCTGAACCGCATTATGGGCTTGCCAATCAGGATTCCCGGCCGGCCTCTTCCCGCCGCTTGGCGTCCTGAATATTCAGTTCCCCAACAATCTTTTCCGCCCGGCGCGTCTTAATGCCGACCATCATCTTCTTCTCGAACTCGGCAGGTTGGCCGGTGAAGATATCGAAAACGGTCCAGCTGTTCGGCTCGTCCATCCTGAGCGCGTAGCGGTTCGCCATGCTCGCATCCTTCTCGTTTTCGCCTCTCGACAAATGCCGACCAGTTCAGGCTTTTAAGATAATAAAAACCGAGGCCAGCACAGCGACAATCCGGAGCGCGACACACGCCCTTAAGGCGAGTGGACCGTATGAAGAGAGCGCCACACCCATGCGTTTCGCCACAGTCTCCATGCCTATTCGCACTAGCCCGCCCCGTCGGGACAGGTAACGCCCCCTTGATGGCGGTGCTCAAAATGCCAGGCTTCTCGGTTGGCGCGGTTGTCGGGCGACCATCCTCCAAGGGCACTTCTTTCTTGTCGCGGAACGGGTGCGCATACCCTTCTATAAACAGATTGCCTCGCGATAGATAGGATCACCGAAATTATTTGTCGGGCCCGCTAAATTATCGGTCGGAATAATTGCGAGACTCGGAAAATATCGCGCTGGATGACGTGAATTCGTGCCGATTTCTTGACCCTGTATTTCGCTTTGTTATTTGGCAACGAGAAATAAAACGCCGCGACCACCTTGTTAACGGCGCAATGGGGGCGCATATATAAAATTCGTTGATTTGGTCGAAGTGGCATTCGTCAGTCAAGCCTCGCCACTTGCCTCCGAATTGTCGATAGTGAATGCATTGCGCCGCTCCCGGCGCGGCATGTCGCTTCGTTTGAAAGCCTGAAATGATGCCTGCGCCGCTGACCACGGATGTACCGGCGACATCGGACATTGTTTCGCGGCTTGGGCTGGAATTGAAGCGGAAGGCTCATGTGCGCGTTTCCGCAGAAAGCCGCAAGTGACCACTCGCACCACGCCGACCTTCATACGCCTCGCTGAGGAGTCTCTCGAAGGCGCTTCGCGCACTGCATGGCGCCGCGTGGCCGCGTTCACCAGCGATCTCTGCGCGGGGGTCCAAGGAAAAATTGGTGCAGATTGAGCCGGCCTTACTCGAGGCGGCGCTCGACAAGGACCGGAGACAACCATGACCAGCCTCATGCAACGCAACGCACGAGCCATCCAGCACGGAGCCCCGGCACGCCTTTTTGACATCGGACAGGCGGTCCGGTTGAAGGGCGGTCTCGGCGTCGGTCCAAAGACCGGCGAAATCTACCGTGTCACTCGTGCCCTGCCTCCGAGGGGAAACTCGCCGCAATATCGCATCCGCAGCGACGCCGAACCGCACGAGCGGGTGGTCACGGAGGACAGGCTGGAACCGGTCGCCGAAGTATCGCACGGCGGCATAAGGCTCATCGAAAGGACGTTCGGACATGGCCAAGGGACAGAAACGCTCGAACAGAGAGATCAAGAAGCCGAAGCAGGAAAAGCTTCCGGTGAAGCCTGAGAGCGCCTTCGGCCAAATCAAGGCGCGAGCGGCATCCACACCCAAAGCAAGAGCAAGGGCTGACGGCAGGATGTTTGCGCGCGACGGGCTCGGATGAAGGTCGTGATCGAATTCTATCGCACGCGCGTTGCCGACGACGCGCACGCCGTCGTCGGCCGTGAGACCGTGGACGCGGCCGACCTCGACGCGGCGATCGAGATCGCGCGGCTTCTGGCGAGGACACTGAACATGCCGCAGTGGCCAGATGCGGTCGCAATTGCCGACGCCGACGGGACGACGATCTACTCCGGCGTCATTGCCGCGCAGGCGGGGACAGACAAAGGGTCGCCACCATGAACGCGAGCAACCACCGCACCGATGCCGCTCGCGAACCCTCGGCTCGTCCAGGCCAGGAAAATGCAGCCGGCGCGCAGGCATGCGCCTTTAGGGACCGCCAATATGGCCGCCGGGTCGAACCCGATCGTTCCTGGACGGTTTATCACGTCTTCACTGGCATCCCGGCATATGTGGACGGCGCCTTCATGATCGGGCTCAGCCGTTCGGAAGCGACCAAAAGCATGCTGTCCCTCAACTTTCGCAACAGCGAGCGCCGCAAGGAGAGGATCGCCCCGCGGTCATCCATCGCTGGCGCTCCCGAAACACCGGCAGGCCAGTCATGACGCTCGCCTTCCCCTAAGCCCTACCGCCCGACATCTGACAGGCCGAGTTGCCGCAACCCTCGAGACTCTTTCAACGAGGCATGTGGCATGCGACGGCATAAAGGCTTTTGCCGCAGCGCCCGCCCCCAGCGGTATGATAGCTAAAAACTTGGTAGGGTGAACTGGAAGCGGAACAATAGGATTGCGCTATTTGGTTCGGTGTTGGGCCACAATCGAAAAAGCGGTATTTGTCAGGACACATAAGCCGTCGGCCAGCCTGGCAGTTGTCATAATGCCAAGTGGGTGCTGAGTCGTCGGGTAGGCCGTGGCATACGACGTCGACAGTTGCTAACCCGCACTCTCCCCCTGCTACGTCCTTGATGACCTTCGCCGTGAAAGGATAACGCTGGGTTCCGCGGTCTGTGTGAATGGAGCAAATTGTTTCTCCTATACCCTGGAGTGATGCTCCGCAGTGGAAGAATGCATCTGTGTTTCCGCATGATGCACCCCATTGAGTAACACACGCCAAATGGTGTTGCTCGGCCGATTGGGCTGCGCCCGGGCAGGCTGCGGTTGCAAGCAGGATAGCGCCATAGACAACCAGACGATCCATTGCTGAAACCTTCCATTAGTTGGGCGGAGGCATCAAAACCGGGGGCCGAACCGGCGGCAGAATGGGCGGCGGCGGAGCAGGTGGCTGCATCGGAGGAGGAGCAGGCAGCATGTCCGGTGGCAGCCCGGGAGGCGTGACAAGAGGTGGAACAATCGGGGCAGGCGGACTAGTCAAGTCGATCGTCAGTCGCCCAGCTTCAACGGCGTTGTTAGCAGGTGGTCCCGGGGCGTTAGGAACCGGTGGGATATCTTGGGGCGCAGGCCCCGGAACTGGTGCTTTACTCCGGTTTGCGTCAATTAGGGACTGCAGAAAAACCTGCGGAACGGCATTCCCCGGGCCCGCAGGCATCGACAGGCCGACCGCCGTTGCAACCTCTTTGGTCATCGTAACGCAGTTGCGAGTGGCCAAGGAATAATTCTTAGTGTCATAGCTTTTGAGAATGGAGACCACCTTTTGCTCTTCAATTGGCGTTATGTACGTCGAGAGCGTGATCTCTGATTTAGCGTCTTCGAGTTTCTGACTGACCTTACCTTTCGTCGAAAAAATCTGCATGAACGGTGCGGCTCTTCTACTGTCATCTGGATAGAAGCCGGCGACCGTGTTATAAACTCGAAGGCCATTATCCAATTCGCGCCCTAGAAGAATGTAAGCGTGGCCCGGTGAGACCGGATCTGTTGTTGCTTTCCTCGCTCTGAATTCTATGACCGGCCGACTTGAAACGTTCGCATCCGGCAGCATCAGCTGCACGTCAAAATCCCCTGCAGCTGCCAGCGAGGTCATTCCGGCCAAAGTGGCGATTAGGGGAAAGACGCGTTTGCCGAAAACACAGAGAGAACTGTAGCGCCTCTTTGCGGGTGCGTCGATTCCGAAAAATAGACCTTGCCGGAACATTTCCACTCTCCCCTACACGGAAGAATTGCACAGGATCTGATATTTCGCAATTGGTGCGTGGCGGCCCACGCGAACGCTTCCTGGCCAGCTTCCATCAGCATAGCGTCTCACACCCCAGGCCGTCGCCGTCCCGGTCCAGCTTGCTGCCCCATGAGCAGTTCTGCAGATACCATTGGGCCTCGTCGCAGGAACTTATCTGCTTGCACGTCCGCCGCGGCTCGCACGAATAGCCGCTCTGCGCGACCAGCTTGCGGCTGACGATGCCGAGCGGCTGGCTCGGCGGTGCCGCTCCGTCGGCGTGTGACGCGCGCCAGTCCCACGGCGCCTCAAACTTCCCAACCCACAAACCGGCTTTAGCTGCTTCCGCCTTCGCCTGCTGCGCCGCATAGGCACCATGGCTATAGCGCGGCCAATCGAGCGCCTGGCCATGCTCGACCATCCATGCCGCCACGCTGGCGCCGTCGGCGCGCCGGCAGTCGCCCACGTAGCGGTGATAGCGATCCCAGGTCACGAACGAGCACTGCACCGGCCTCGAGGCAGCCAGGAAGCTATCCAGCGCTTCGGCCGATCGCCGGCCGCAGGGATATTCGAAGCCCTTGGCGTCGTCGCAATATTGCTTGCTCTCTGGCGCGTCGATGCCGTTGAAGCGGATCCGCTGCCCATGAACCTCGATCGTGTCACCGTCGATGACAGAAGGAACGCCGATGATTGGTTGCGGCTTCGGCGCGAGCAAGTTCGAGAGGTTGAGCTCCGGCAGGGTGTCGCTGTGGTGAATTGCTGTTTGCGCGGCCAGCGCCGCGGCCGCGGCTACCGTTACGAAGATCAGGCGACGCGGTACACTTGCCCAACGCAACGCGCGTGAACGCTTTGCGCCGCCGCGCTTGCGCCACTGGTCGGATCGATTGTCGTGCCGTGATCTGTCCAAGCCCTGTTCCCCGCTCAGAGCATGGGCCAAATATAGGCCTCTGTCCAGTAGATTGCCGGCAGTTGAATTGCTGACCGTAGATTCAGAAGAGCTTGCGTCCTATGAATGGAAACGATAACCGTTCTGTGTTGTTCGCAAGGGGGAGCACTACTATGGACACCAGAGAGGACTTGTTTGCGTCGGTCGACCTCGGAAACACCGTATTTTCTGAGTCAAAGCTTATAAAAACGGGAACGTTGAGATTTTTAGCTGGAGCTACCATCAAGGTCACCAACGCCGCAATCGTTCAGATCGAATGCGAACGGCTCATTGTGGACGGCGCGCTTACGATCGACGTTCGGGGATCTAATGGGATCGACGGAATCCCCGGTGGTCCCGATAGGCCGGATTGGATCAGCGGGCCTCCGGAAGACCAAGATCGTGCACACTGGAATTGGGTATTGGCTGTGGCGACAAAAAACCCCTCCGAGGAGGGTGTCCCTGCAACCCCAGGCACGAACGGCGGCGATGGGGGTAGTTTCCTTGTTGCATATCGACGACTTGGCGATGGTGTCTCACTTGGCGACGTCAAGATCCTTGACGAGGGTGGCCTGCCTGGAGCTCCCGCCGCGGGTGGGCGAGGGCAGCTAATGGTCTGCGGTCGTGCTTCTGATGTGGCGACCCATGTCGTTAGGAGGCCGCCCGGCGCCTCATGGTCCGGGGTTCCCGGCAGAAAAGGCATAGTTGAGTTCACCAGAATCGCGAGCCTCGTGGTCACCGTGTAGCGATCGGCTTTGCCGCCTGCGCATCACTCCGGGACGCGCAGGCGGTTCCCTTGAGGCGGCCAACTTAGCGGCCTCGTGGACCGGCGCTGGCCCGTAGATTCCGTTCACGAGCTCTCGACTCCGGAGAACGCCGGCCGGACAGGTCTCCTCGATCGATATCCTAATAAGACCAAGTGCGGCCTCACAGTCAGCTAGCTCAAACTTCATAACCGCTCCTACATACAGTTTCGCTAAAATGCACGGAACCTCCGGGCTGGCCGCTGTTTAAATCGCGGTTGGGGTATTGTGTATGCGTAACGCCGGCGACCGGCTGAAGTTCATCCGTCCGATGGAGCCCGAGCTCGTCGAGCAGCCGCCAATGGGCGATGGCTGGAGCCACGAAGTCAAATTCGACGGATATCGCACCCAGGTCATTAAGGACGCCGACGGCATCCGCCTCTACACGAAAACGGGGATTGATTGGACGGCCAGATATCGCGCGCTGGCGGAGGAAGCCGGAGCGCTCGAGGCGGAAAGTTTCATTATTGAAGGCGAAACGATCGTGACCAACGAAGCCGGGGCTATCCGACTTCCATGCGCTGCGCTCGGCGATCACCAGGCGCCCGCAGGATCTCTATTTTGTTGCTTTCGATCTACTGCACCTCAACGGTCACGATCTGCGCGACATGGCTCTGAGGGACCGGCGCGATATCC
This sequence comes from Mesorhizobium sp. WSM3873, assembly GCF_001672445.1. Classification (NCBI taxonomy): domain Bacteria; kingdom Pseudomonadati; phylum Pseudomonadota; class Alphaproteobacteria; order Hyphomicrobiales; family Phyllobacteriaceae; genus Mesorhizobium; species Mesorhizobium sp. WSM3873. Next base: position 13,457 of record NZ_LYTM01000055.1, read on the forward strand.
TGCAGGCGCTCATCCCCGTCGGCGGACATATCCAGTTCAGCGAAGCGCTGCCAGGCACTGGCGACGCCGTCTACCCTCTCGCGTGCGAGGCGGGCTTGGAGGGCATCGTTTCGAAGCGGCTAGACAGCGTCTATCGCAGTGGCTCGACGATGAACTGGCGCAAGATCAAGTGCTACGTCGAGAAGGAAATGGACATCATTGGCGTGAAGCGCGAGAGCGGCAAGCCCGCGATGGTTCTCATGGCCGACCAGGGCCGCTACATGGGCGGCGCCTTCGTTACCTTCAAAGCCGACAAGCGGCAGACCCTATGGGATCTCGCGCAAGGAAAGGCCGGCGCTCCGCCGCCGAAGGGCTTGGCGAAGGAAAAGGCCGAATGGCTGAAGCCCGGCCTGATCGGCCGGGTGAAGTTCCTGAAGGGCGAGCAGAAGCTGCGCCATGCCACGCTCAAGGACTTTTGGGTTTCGGAATAACCACGCTATTTCTTTCTGTTTGCGTGATCGGGTTGCCGCACGCGTCGCCGCGAAAGGTCGGCCGAAAAATCCCGGATTTCGGTTCCAGCACCACCGATCTGATTGCTCACAAAAATCTCATCGCGTAGGCTTCAAACATCTAGCGCGACTATTTCGAGGTCCGACAGGATGACTAGTGCTATGCGCAGCGTATTTTTTGGCCATTACACTCCTACCGATGAAGAGCGGAAGCGGCTCTGGAAAGAGGCGATTCTGGTTCCCGATACAAATTCCCTGCTTTACCTGTTCAAGCTTATGCCGAAGGCCCGAGACGAAATGTTGGCGGCGTTCAAAACGTTCGATAAGCGCCTGTGGTTGCCCCATCAGGTCGGTAAAGAATTTCAAGAACGTTGGCGATCCGCGGCAAAATCAAACCGGGACGAGTACGAAAAGCTCAAGGCCGACTTCAAAGCGAGCAACGGGAAGATCACCGTATCCCTTAATAATTTCAAACGTTATCACTCTTGGGAAGACGGCGCTCTGATAGCACAACTTCCCGAGTTATTTGACAAGATACTGAAGGAAGTGGACGCCACGATAGCCAAGCTGCCCGATCCTGTAGGGACGTTCGAGGCTATAGCTGCGCTGTTCGACGGCAAGGTAGCTTCAGAGCCAAAGCCAGCTGAGTTCGATTTACGGGTCAAGGAGGCTGATCGCCGCCGCAAGGCTAAAATTCCGCCGGGCTACATGGACGAAAGACCGGGAGACTACCTGATTTGGGCTGAAATTATCGCGAAAGCCAAGTCGGACAAGGTCCCTGTGCTGCTTGTTACAGACGACAACAAAGAGGATTGGTGGTGGAAAGGTCCGTCCGACGAGACACTAGGGCCAAGGCCAGAGCTTCGATATGAATTCTTCGCCGCCACCGGCGAGCTGTTTTATGCATATAGACCAGCGCGCTTCCTCGCGCTTGTCCGTGAAAGCAACAGCGCTCTTGTGTCGGATGCCACCGTGCAGGAGATTCAGAGAGTCCAGAACAGGCGCCTTGCGGCGGCGTCATCAATGCGAATCAGGTCTAGAATCAGAGATTTGTCTGAACAAATCCTGAGAAAACCTGGTGCACACGAAGAAAGCGTTATAACCTACGCAATGAACATCGCCACCTTGATAAATTTGATTGGCCCTGCCACAGCAGCGCGGGCGGAAAAGAAAATTACGGGGGATGATCCTGCAGAGCTTCAGAGGCTTGTTGACGAATATAAATCTGAAGTTCGGCAAAGTGTTATCTATTCTGGCGATGACGATATTGGTGCTGGTAACATTTCGCTATTCGATAGGCTTGTCCACCTCTTGCGGGATGGGGAGTACTGGAACGAGGCTCCGAACGTAATGGATCGGCTTGCGTCGACACGCGAACTTCGCGAGCGAGTCGAGGAGATTCGCCAATTGCGGGACCCGCAAGGTCGGGGCGCAACCTGAGCAATTCCACGTGCTCGCTGCGGTGATCATGCGTTGCCTTCCACGGTGCTCTCTTCATCCAGCTGGCGCGGCACTGGCAGATAGGCGTTAGCCACCAGACCACTCGCCGACGATCGTCTCAACCAATTCCGGCTTAGCCTTGCCCATCTCGGCGGCCAGGCCGTTCAGCACCTCGTCGGTGTTCGGATCGAGACTGAGTCCGCCGACATTTCTGAGCAGCAGCGCGGCCCTTCGCAACAGCACTTGCAAATCGGCCCGCGGAGCGTCTGCGATATGGTCGGCGGCGCTCTCCAGTTCATGCACGAATTGATGACGGGACATCGGTCTCGCTCCTAAAGGAATTTCTCTCCATCGGCCCGGTGCTCAAAGCAAAACCAGTGCGGCGCCTGCTTCGGTTTGGCGAATCCCCAACCAGCATCCTTGCTGCAGCCGTCGTGCTCGCAAATGTGATGCTGGACGCCGGCCGGCGTGGGGTATTCGGGTCGCGGCAGTCTGATTTCGTCGCTCATGGGCAACAGTGAACGAAATGAGAACAAAAGAGTCAAGCGGCCCCTTGACCGGATGGGAATATGTTCTCAATTCGAGTGGATGCCCGAGCAACCGGAAAAGTGGCCGAGAGGCGCCCCGTGGACCCTGACGCACGCCCATGACGCGGGGCAGGTGGCGGGCATTCGCTGCGCTCGCTGCAACGTCACGCGTTACTACAAACCGAACGAGCTGCGCGAGGTGATCGGCAACGTCACGATCGACGACGTCAGGGACAAGGTCCGCTGCCAGCAGTGCAAGAGCCGGGAGTGGATGAACGCGAAGCTATTCCATCCAACTGGCGAACAGGCCCACACGATCCGCTTCCGGCGCCTGGTGCAGATCCGTTGGGAGAAGCGTGTGATCTGGCGGGATGAATGACTGGTCCGATGGACCTAGTCGCATTCATGGGCTGTCGCTATCCTAGTTCAGATCGGCAAGGAGGAAACGATGTCGATCTTCGATGATCTACAGGAAATTTGGGACCTATATGTCGCTGCATACCGATCAGGGGATGCTGCCGGCTGCGCTGCCATTTTTACCGATGATGCAGAAGTGCATTCACCTTACGGGCCTCCAGCGCGCGGGCGAGCGGCAATAGAGGCGTTGCACGGCACTTGGGTTCAACATGTCGGGCCCAACAAAACCCTTCAAGTGATCAAAGCGGGCAGCTCAGGAGATCTTGCCTGGACACTGGCCACCTACTCGGAAGGGGAGGCAGTCGGCAACGGCACCTCACTCAGTGTCTTTGAGCGTCAGGCTGGCGGAGGCTGGTTGATCCGGATGTGCAGTCTGAACAGTACTGACGCCGTCGGCTGAAGACCCCGCCGCAATTCGGTGGTTAGCTGGCCTTCCGCTTCGCGCTCGCCTTCTTCACCGACTTGGCCGCCGGCTTCCGACCGAGCCCGCTGGCTTTGGCCAACTCAGATCGCTGAGCGGCATAGTTAGGCGCTACCATCGGGTAGTCCGGCTTCAGACCCCATTTGGCCCGGTATTCGTCCGGTGTCAGGCCGTGGTCGGTCGACAGATGCCGCTTCAGCGACTTGAACTCCTTCCCGTCCTCGAGGCAAACCACGTGGTCGGGGAACACCGATCGCTTCGGATTGACTGCGGGCGCCTGGGCCGGCGTCTCGGGTTTGGCCGATCCATCGATCTTCGAAAGAGACAAGTTTACGCTCGCGATCAATTCCGGGAGAGAGGCAACCGGCACGGGGTTGTTGCCGACGTAGGCTGACACGATGTCGGCGGTGAGCTCGATCAATTGGCTTCGGCTGTTCTCATTCTCTTCCGACATGCAGTATCTCCGATTGTGCAAAAATAGCTGAAGTCTCTTAGCCGGTTTTCGTCGCAACGCAACACTGCGAAGACGCTACCTGAACGAAGCCATTGCTACGCACCAGTTGCCCGTCGTGCCGCCCGTGACGGTGCCCGTCACAGTGCCCGTACTGGTATTTTCGATGCTGCCGCCGATGAACTGCATCGAGGCGACGGGAGAGACCGTGTAATCTTGTGTCAGGCCCGACAAGGTGCGCGTGGTCGAGTTGCCGTAGACTGAGCAGACGATCATCGTGAACCCGTCCTTTGTGGCGGAGACGCTTCGGCTCAGCGGGGCGGTGGCGTCGATGTTGTTGGCTGAGAGCAACTGCACCGGCGTTGTCGACTGAAGATTGACGACGCGATAGACGCAGATTCGTGGCCGGAAGGTCGTGTTGGTCGCCAGCGTCAGCGTGACGCTGCCGGAAGTCCCCGTCGGCACCAAGGCATAGACGATCGCCACTCCGATCGAGAAGCCGCCGGTGGCTGAGCCGCCCCGCCCTGGGCTCGCCACGATTGTGGCTGTGACGCCGCCAATGGTTCCGGCGGAGATCGAGGCTCCGGCGGTGCCGAGAGCGTAATAGGGAACGGCGAGAAAGATGTACCGGTCCGCCGCAGCCGCGCCGAAGGCTACGCCGGACCAGGTGACCGTTTGTGTCTCTACCGGGTGAATGGTCAGCGCCTGGGTGACGGTGATGATCTACAGGAGCCGCAGGGGGCGCTGCGCCGACTAAGATCGGCGCGATGCCAGGAAGCATCCCGATCTTCGGCGGATGAAGATCATAAGCCGAGCGAATGACAGCTGGCTTCGGCGGCAACCAGAGCGGAGGCGGCGCGAGATCGATCACGTCAAGCATCTCCCTTTAGGTGCGGATTACGCCGGTGATGACGAGCCGGGTGCTCGTGTCGACGAAGCCGACGAGAAACACAGTTTCTGTGGTGGCTATGGTGATCGGGAATGCCTCGACGCCGGTTGCCGGCACGAAATTGGCGCTCAGCGCCAACGTGCGAGACGAAGTCGTGGCTGTGACCTTCAGGACAAAGCCGAAGAGAGGGTTGGCATTGGTCGGATTGCCGAGGGTGCGATTGCCGGTCAGCGCGACAGAGCCGTTGTTGCCCAACGACATGTCCCAAGAGATGGTCGCCGCGTCCGCCAGCCCCTGGTAAGCCACTGTGGCTTTGAGCGCCGACGCCGTGAGGAGCTTGCTGGCCGTGCCTAGCTGGAACTCGCTATTGGAAGCGAGGGCCGCTGAGGCGAGCGCCGCATAGGGAATTGCTCCCGAAAGTCCTTCGTGGAAAATCCGGTAGGCGTTCGCCCCCATCGACCAGCCGCCTACCTTCAGGGCGTTGTCCGTATCGAGGCCAAAGTTGACGGCGTAGGCGCCAGTTCGATTGAACGAGACGAAGGCCGCGGCGCCGGTCGCCGGGTTTACGGTGTTGACCGTAAGCCCAGGCGTGCCGGCGGCAGGACCGCCGTTGACACCTATGGCCTGACCGGCCGCAAGCGTGATGGTCTGGCTTGTCGTGAAGGTGTTGGCTGATCCCTTCAGCGCAACGCTAGATCCCGCGATGCCGCTGTCCTGAAGTGCCTTGCCGCCTGTGCCGTTGAAGCTTGGAAGGTTGCCTGAAATAGCGGATGCCGGGCCGGTGGCGATGGCGCCGGCCGCGATGCCACTGTCCTTACCCACTTTGCCCGTCGTGCCTGCGAAGGTGACGATGTTGTCCGCCACCGACGAGAGCGGGCCGCTGAAGTCGCCGGATCCTGCCGGTCCGGTCGCGCCAACCGGTCCGGTCGCACCAACGCTGCCCGCCGGCCCTGTGGCGCCTGTGGGACCAGTCGGACCCGCCGGGCCGACAGCGCCATCCGCGCCTACCGGCCCTGTCGCTCCGGCGGGGCCGGTGGCTCCGATTGGCCCCGTTGCACCGATTGGTCCCGTGGCTCCAACCGGACCGGTGGCCCCAATCGGTCCCGTCGCGCCAATCGGGCCCGTGGCGCCGGCCACTCCAATGCCGGTCGGTCCCGTAGCACCAACCGCGCCTGCAGCACCAACGGGGCCGGTCGCGCCGACCGGGCCGGTTGACCCCATGGGGCCGGTCGCTCCGGTAGAGCCGGTCGCACCCGCAGGCCCGGTGGCCCCTGTCGCGCCCACGCTGCCGGTAGGACCTGTCGGGCCACTTGGTCCGGTCGGCCCTTCGGCTTGAATCATGTCGAGGACTGCCGGTGAAAGGCTGTCCGGCGTAACGATCTCGTTGTTCAGCGCGCCGTCGGCGCGCCGGACGTCAGCGAGCGCGTCGATCGTGTCGCCGATGCCCTTGGCAAGGTTCGCCAGGTCATTGTCCAGAGCGGTGCCGCCCTGCAACCAATTCTGCAGAACCTTGTAGCTGAACTCGATCTGCGGTTTTTCGGGATTCGGCATCTTGCATCACTTGCAACTGCACTTCCCCGACTGCGCCGGCGCGGCGGACGCTCAATGGATGAGATCGAAAGAGGGAAGTGGTTGAAACATGCCCCGGAGGCCGGGGCGGTGATGCAGCTGCCCGAGTTCTGCGGTTTTTCCGGCTCAACAAATATAGCGCTTTGACCGGTCACACTCCATAGCAGTCTTCGTTAATAATCTTCATCGATACTCCTCTGCTGGTGGACGGGGCTACATCGATGAATAAGCTTTTCTACGGCGACAATCTCGACATATTGCGTAACAAGATTCGAGACGAGAGCGCCGACCTGATCTATCTGGATCCTCCCTTCAAGTCAGACGCAAACTACAACGTCTTCTTTCAATCGAATTCCACCAACAGCGAAGCCGATGCACAGGTTGAGGCTTTCAAAGACACATGGAGGTGGGGCGACGCTGCTGAGACTGCATATGACGATGTCCGCAATCACGGCAAATTGGGACTAGCGCTTTCGGGCATCCGTCGGTGGCTTGGCGACCAAAACGCCATGATGGCCTATCTCGCCATGATGGCCGTGCGATTTGTTGAACTCCAGCGCGTCTTGAAGCCCACGGGTTCGATCTACCTCCACTGCGACCCCACCGCTTCGCACTATCTCAAGATCCTGCTGGATGCGACGTTCGGCCATGATTGGTTCCGCAACGAGATCATCTGGAAGCGGACAAACTCGCGCAGCACGGTAGGCCAGTGGCCTCGCCTGCACGACACGCTGTTGATGTATTCGAGTCCGGAGTCGGCGACGTTCAACGCGCAGCGCGTTCTTGGTGAGGCTGCCAAGCTTCCTCACACGCTGATAACCGGGTCGGACGGCTTGAAGTATCAAACCTACGAGTTGACCGGGGCCGGCATCACCAAACAAGGCGAGAGCGGCCAACCTTGGCGCGGATTCAATCCGACGAAGATGGGGCGTCATTGGGGAAATAGCGCTATTCAGATGGAGGCTTGGGACCTGGCGGGCCTGATACACTGGCCGAAGAACGGCGGCTGGCCGCGACGCCGCGCCGAAAAGCCTTTCGACGCGTCCCAACGGCAGGTAGTCGTCGGCGATGTTTGGACCGATATTGACCGCTTGAACCAGACGGCAAAGGAACGTCTCGGCTATCCTACGCAAAAGCCCTTGGCGTTGCTCGAGCGAGTGCTTGTTGCGTCGTCGCGCGAAGGAGACGTCGTCCTAGATCCGTTCTGTGGCTGCGGCACCGCGGTTGATGCAGCAGAAAAGCTCCGCAGGCAGTGGGTCGGAATCGACGTTGCGCACTATGCCGTGACGCTGATCGAGGAGCGCTTGGCGCGCTGGCGAGCGGGCGCTGTGTATGAGGTGTATGGAAGGCCAACCACTCTGGACGGCGCCAGGGAATTGGCGCACCGCGACAAGCATCAGTTCCAATGGTGGGCTGCTTGGCTTCTAGGAGCACAGAGCTATCAACGCGACGAGAAGAAGGGCGCGGATCAAGGCATTGACGGTCGAGTAGCCTACAAAAACGGGCCATACGGTGATGGCCAAATCATCATTTCGGTAAAAGGTGGCGAACATATCGGCGTGCAGATGGTTCGGGATCTTCGGGGTGTTATTGAGCGCGAAGAAGCCGAAATGGGTATCTTGGTTTGCTTGGCCACGCCAACAGGGCCAATGTTGACGGAGGCCGCCCGAGCGGGTTTCGTGTCCAGGTCCGCTCACGGACGACTGCCCCGGCTTCAAGTCGTCACGATCGAAGACATCCTGGACGGACGACCGCCCAAGATGCCCCCAATCCCACGACCGGAGCGACACACGCCAGTTCGTCGAAAGACATCGCGCGATCAACTAGAATTGCTTCTTCCGCACACGGGCGACACCCAAGTCCAAATACGGGGAGAATTTATCGATCCTCGCTTCATGAAGTTCGGACGCGACAAAAAGCAGGCTTCGATCGTCTCTGACCGCTAGCGCTAATTCGGGCCGGCCAAAGTCTGGCCGCTCTCCAAAGCCGTGCGGGCCGCTGCGTCAGCAGCGATTGCGCCACCGGTCCGGTTCCTGGCGTTGCGGACCAGGTCGACCGAATTCGGCGCGATGAACATGTCGGCCAGCGCGCTGACACCGTCGCGCATGGCCTTCCGCCGTACCGCGTCTCCGGCATTCGTGAACAGCGAGCGCCCGAGCGACGTCGCGACGGCAATAGCGCGCGCCGCGGGAGAAGCATCGCCAAGATCGGCATTGAGAGTCCGGTTGAATTCCGTAGCGCTCCCGATTGGCTTGCGCCGGCCAGTGGCCTGCAGCACGTCGAGAAGTTCGCTCATGCGATCGGCTGCGACATCGCCGCCCGGCAACGAACGCAGCACCGCATCAAGCACTTCCTGGCGCGTAGCGTTGCCGGCCACGTCTTTGCGGAACTTGGCGCCGGCATAGTCGCGAACGCCTTCCTGGGTTTCCGTGCTGGCCTTGGTGAAGCGATCGGCCAGGTTCTGGCGCACGAGCGCGGCTGTCGTAGCCGGATCTTCCGCCACCAGCCGACGCGTCGCGTCCGCGGCTTCGCCAGCGGAACCGGTGAGGGGGTCGTGGGGCAGAAGGGCATTACCCGCGCCGGTCGTGTCAGTGGCCGCAGCCAGGCGCCCGACCGGACCCTGCTCGATCGGGTTCAAAACGGTGCGTCGAAGCGCCTCTTGCTCGGCTAGCGCCTGTGCATACTCTGGCGACGTCGTGGTCGCCAGGTTGCGGGCATCGGCGGCAGCCTCGCGACTCTTGCCGGCGAGCTCGGGACCATAGAGGGGGTTGCTGGAGTTCGCGAGCGCTTCGCCGCGGGCGTTCAGATCCTTCGTCACGGCGTCCACGACTTTGATCGAATGCGGGGGTAGAGGCTCGGGCACGACTGGTCCCGCGGCGCCGACCGGAGATGTCATGTAGTCGGGCGACAGTTCCGGGTTGGCGCGGAGCCTTTCCACGCCCGCCGCGTAGCGTGGGTCGGCGGCAATCTCACCGAATTGGGATTCCGGGATGGTTTGCGTCTCGGCCGCTTGATAGAGCGGGCGCGTCTGGGCGTTGACGCCTTGACGGGCGCGGTCGATCACGTTGGCCGCCGCTTCGGCAGCGCTCTGACCGAGTGTCGACGGCTGCGCGCTCTGCGGGGCGACCTGGTCGAGCACATCGCCAACTGCACCGCCCACTTGGCCGACGCGCTGCGCGAAGAACGGACCCATGCGGGCGCCGCCATTGGTCGAGCCTTCGACGACCCGCTGAACACTCGGCAGCGCGCTTGCGCCGCCCGTGGCCTGGCTGATCGCTTCCGGGCCGGTGAGACCGACGCCCACGCTGTTGTTTTGAAGGTCGCGCGCCCGTTGCCATTGTTCGTCAGTCAGGTCGCCAGTCGCCCGGCGCACGACACTTTCAGGGGCATTGTGAACCCGAACCGCAGCCGTACCGGCGTTGCCGAACAGCGCTCCGAGAAACCGCGCCAGTCCTTCGTAGTCCGAACCCTCCACTGCTTGTCCTGCGGTTTCCGAAACAACCGCAGGAGCTATCACGTTGCCGAGCAAGTCCGCTCCATATCGGCGTGCGACGTCTAGACCTGTCTCGGCCAGGCGGGCGCCCTTGCTCGGTAAGCCGCCGGGCGCTGCAAAGTCTGCGATCGTGCCGGCATACTTGCCGGGCGTCGTCTGCGGCGTGTGCAGGTTGTCGTCCATCAACTGCCGCACGCGGTCTTCGAAGTCGTAGGCCGGCGACGAGTCGGCCGATGCCGCGCGCCGCGCCAGTTCTTGCTCCGACAGCGGATCCGCGCCGGCGAGATAGCGCACGCCGTTCTCGGCCTTGTTGTAGAGATAGTTCCCGGCGCCTTCGACCATGCGCGACAGCGTGATCGGGAACATGGCGGTCTCCGCCAGCCCGCGCGGGACGCCGGAGGCGGCCGACAATGCGACGTCCTTGGCGACGGACGGCTGATCGACCGGCTGTTCCGGCAAGCCGAGATTGTGCCGGATGACGTTGCCAATCGGACTGGCCGACGGCTGCGCCGCAGGTGCTGGCCCATTCAGCGAGGCGAGAGCGTCTGAGATTTCAGCATCTGTGAAATCGTCGGGGAACTCGACGCGCTGCCCTTCATACTCGACGATCGGCATTATTGCGCCCTCACTGGTCGGCCGTCGGCTCCGCGCTGGAACTTGATCACTCCACTGGTCGGCGCCGTTGTTGCCGGTGGCGCGGTCGTCGCGCCAGGAACGGCGTTCTGAGCCGCCAACACGGCCCTGCCGGTGGCGAGGATCTGGTCGGGCGTCATGCCGGACTGAACGCCTTGGAATGCCAGATTGCGGGCCAGGCGCTTCTGTTTCAGCGTGCCCGGCTTGTCGCCCGGCCGCGGCAGGAACACGTCGCCGTACTGCGCTTCTTCGGCGGGCGGGATGGCGGCGCCCGAATCGAGGCGAAGGACTGACTGCAGGAACAACCGGCCGGCATTGCTGGCCTTCTGGTAATTCTCGCTCAGCATGCCGTTGCCTGTCTTGATCGTGCCGACCGTCGGCAATGCGTCGTAGGCGGCCTGCGAAAAGTCAGTGAGCTCGCCGCCAAGCTGATCGATGATCGGCAGCGCACCGCCCATGCGAGTTGCGTACGCGTTCTGTTTTCCCTGGAATTCGGTGATCTTGCTGCCCGATCCGCCCTGGGTCACGGTGGTCGTGCCATCCGGGTTCGTCGTGACGGTCAGTCCGCCTTTCAGTGTCTCGTAAGGCGTCTGGCCGATCGCGTCGAGCCGGGTGACGTTGCGCGGACCTTCCGGCGTGACGATGGCCTCGATCGGCGTGCCGCCAAACGCGGCGGCTTCCTGAACGTTCTGCGGCATCTTGCTGAGAATGGCCGCCTTCAACTGGTCATCGGTGATCGGCTTCACGCGGCCCTGTTCCGCCGGCAGTTCGCGCGTGACGCCGAAGCGCCCCGCCACATCCTGCGGGATGGCCGGACGCACTTCGCCTTCACCCACAGGCTTGTAGAGATCAGCAAGACCGCTGATCTGGCCTACCTCGAGCGCGCGGGCATTGTCGGCAGCGTTCGTCTGGATCGCCCGTTCGTTGTCGGCCGCGTTATTGGCGCGCGACGTCGCGTTGGTCTGATCGACCGAATAGTAGCTCTGATTCGGCTGGTACGCGCCCGCAGCCACGCCCATGCGATCGAACATCTGTTGGTCAAAGTTCGGGTTGTTCCGGTAGTCGTAGAAATCGGCGAGTCGTTGCGCCGCCGCCTTGCGCTCGTTCGCGAGCGCCCAACCGGCAGCATCCGCGCCACTCGGCGGTTCGAACAGCGAGGCGAGGTTGTTCGCGGCTTGGGCGAACGCTTGGTTGTTGAAAAATTGCGAAGATTTCACGGGCAATTCCGCCTCCTACTGGACGTTGGCCACTTCGCTGAAAGGCTTGGCCCATGCATCCCGTGATCGAGCGTCACGAAGCAGTGGAAAGCCACGCGAGTTGAGATTTCGGCGGTGATGCAGCGCTCGCAACTCGGCGGCCAGAATGCCAGCATAGTCGAGCCGATCTGCGCGAAAGGGATCATGGCCCGGAGCAAGAAGGCCGGAGCTCGTGCCCATGAAAAAGTAGATCCGCTCGGGAAGTATCTTGCCGTTCACCGAAGCGTCGACATCGGCACACGTCTTGAACATGAGGTCACGTGCTTCGCGAGAAGCCTCTGGCGCGATTGCGGCCAAGTCAGCGCCGCCGGCCGCGGCCATATAGAGTTCTTGCAAAGCCCACCCGGCCAAATGCTCGGGTGGCAGGTTCGCCACGCCGATCATGCGTAGGCATGCGAGAGCGTTCTCGACATGCTGCCGGACGCTATCCGCCGATTGAGAGGGCTGTGGAATCGCAGACAACCGGATGCTCCGATCAAGAACCATCTGACGCAAAGCTGCGTGGCTGTTTGGGTTCGTTGAACATGCCAGGCGGTGAGTGCCTGACGGTGGGAGCGGCCGCCCGAGTTCCGCGATTTATCCGGCAGGATGATTCTAGTCGATCTGAGCGGCGATGGCTAGCATTTTTGGCGTTTTTCTTTGGCTAGACTTGCGTACATTGAGGGCGCGTGAAGCATATGCGCTTCACGTTCGACACAGACCGGCGTCTATACGGACAAAATGTCCGAAAGTTCGGGAAGATTGCGAATTCCTACGGCAGCCCGCCGGGTCTTCGGCCGATGCGATGGGGGTGTATGCCGGGGTGGCGGCCCGGCCTAGGACCCAGGTCGAGCCACCCGCCGGCGCCGCAAAAGCCCTCAATTGGACGCAATCCGGGTGGCGTTCCACTCGTCGCACATCGTCTGCATCTTTTCAGCGATTTCGATCGGCACCAGGCCATCGACATGGATCCGCCCGGCCTCTCGGAAATAGTTCCGCATGATCGGGTCATTCCACGACAGAATTTCGAAGACTGCTTCGGGCAAGGGTTCGCCAGGTTCGCTGACGGGCTTCCCGGTGGCGAAGGATATGATGTTTGACATATGCGGTGCCTCGCTAAAGGGGTTGATCCAGGGCTTAGCGAACCGCGCACGACGATTCCGCACAGTTTTAGGCGTTAGCCTTGGACATGCTGTGCGGACCCTGGACCAATTCTTTGTAGCGGGCGAAAAGCTGCTGTCGGGCAGCTTTGTACCGCGTGCATACGGGTCGCTAAACCCATTAGCACTAGATTGCAATTTGAAGTTTTCGTCAAGGTAAATTTCCGTATTAATTTTGCCGGATGATAATAGTGTTGATCAGTCGACGACTAATCAACCATCAATCAACTTATCAATCCTCTCTCGATTTGTTTCGTAATACATTATTGACTCCTCAATGACCTGGCTGCATCTTCTTGCGAACGCTACCGCGAGGCAACCAAATGGCAGAAATCTCCAATCTCCTGACACAGAAAGAGGTCGCCGCGCGCCTTCGCTGCTCAGAGCAAAAGGTCAAACGCCTGCGTAAAATGGGCGCGCTAGCCTACATACCGGGTCGACCTGTGCTGATTGCTGAATCCGACCTCGAAAAATATCTCGAGAGCACCAAGCGGCACAATGAACCCGCTGTCATGAAGGTAGTTGTCGCGAAGCCAGGTCGCCCGCCCGAAAGTCCTGCCGCCCTGGCGCGCCGCGTCTGGCTCGCGCGACAGAACTATCAACGCGATAAACGGGACAGGACTAAATAAGCTTGCGAGCCTCTGTAACATTGCTTATTTTGTAACAGTGCTGTAGCTCGGTTACAAAACGGAGGATCAAATGAGGGTTTTTGGCTACGTTCGCGTCTCGACGATCGAGCAGGCTTCGAACGGCGAGAGCCTAGAGGCTCAGAAGGCCAAGATTACTGGCTACGCAATGATGCAAGGCTGGACGGTCGACGAGATGTTCGTCGAAGCCGGCGTGTCCGGCTCTGTACCTCTGGCGGATCGACCGCAGGGTCAGCGCCTGCTCGCCGCCGTCGGAAACGGCGACATGATCATCACTCCCAGGCTCGACCGCATGTTCCGTAGCGCCTCTGATGCCCTTGGAACGCTCGAGGAATTAAAAGGGCAGGGCACCGGCTTGGTGATGATCGATCTGGGTGGCGACGTCACCGGCAACGGTATTTCCAAGCTTGTGTTCACAATCCTTTCAGCCGTAGCCGAGAACGAGCGCGATCGCATCCGCGAGCGCATCCGCGAAGTGAAGCGCCACTTGGCCGCACAGGGTATCTACGGCGGCGGCAAAGCGCCTTTCGGCTATGATGTGGTCGACGGCCGCTTGGTGGACAATGCCGAGCAGCAATTCACCTTGGCGAAGATGCAATCGATGCGAAAAGCCGGCGCCAGCTTGCGCGCCATAGGCGACGCTACTGGGCTGAAAGCGATGTCGGTGAAGCGCATTCTCGACCGGGCCGGCGTCGTATTGACATCAAGGAAATAGCGTAGATTGAATCTTGCCGGTTTTCCGGCGGGGGAGGATGAATTGGCGGAGATCGTAATAGCGACATCGCTTGCAATTATCGCCGTGTTTTGCGTGCTCTGCGTGCTGCTTTTCTTTGGGTTGGCCGGCTCGGTTCACCACCCCTCGTTTCTGGAGCAGGAATCGCAAAAGGACGAAGCCGCGCGAAGACTGGCCAACGCGCTCGCGCCGATCGTAAAACAGGCGGTTCACGAGGCCACAACGAAGGCCGTTCGAAACACTGGCGCCACCATTGGTTACGGCCTTTGATCAAAGAACTTAGTCGGAGGGGGCGCCGATCGGTTTTGACGCGGCCGGCACCTAGTCGAATGCGTCACCGGCGCCCGTGTCGCCGGTGAGGTTTGTGCCGGCGGACGATGGGTCCTCGATCTCACGAGCGGCGCGCTTCAAGCGATCGATCGCAGCGTCGAGCTCTTCGCCGGTCATCTCCGACGGATCCTTCGATTTCTTGCCGCCCGATGACCGATCAACCAGAACACCATTGGCGCGGAGTAGCGCCACACCCGCCGTCGCCACTGCCGGAGGTGGCGACTTCTCGTCTTTGCACACTCGAATCAGGCCGTTGACAGCGGCCTCTAGACCTTCGGTGCGAAGCCTGCGGTCGACACGTTCGAAAAGCTGTTCCGGCGTTTCCTGGCCGCCTGTCGTGGTCATCCAAATGCCCCTTTGTCATCGGTTTCAGAGTTGGCGTCGATCAGCCGATCGAGTTCCGCCTTCTTCTTGGCGATCAACGTATCTAGTTCGGCGACGTCCGCGTTTGCCGCCTTGGCCGGCGGGCGTGCTGACAGGATCTCGCGCACCTGCTGCACCTCCTGGCGCTCCCGCCGCGCTCTCGCTCGAGTCGCGGCCGGGCCCGGCTTGTGCGATCGTTTCCAGGTCTCGTAAGCCGCGCGTTCTTCCGGCGTCATGGCAGCCACGCGCTTCGCTCGTTTCGATGCCGCACGTTGCAACGTCGCCAGCTTCTTGTTCAGCTTCGTTTCAGCGTCCGGCGCATCACGGTGCGGCCACACCGGCTTGTGCCAGTTGGCGCCTTTTCCCGTCTTTCCTCCGTGGAAGCGGCACCGCCCGTTTTCCATCGCCAGATTCTGACAGGGTTCGCCGTCGCGCTTTCGAGTGGCGCCGCACTTCGGCTGAAGGTGGCGGATACGGTTCCACTTCATGATCGCCGCGCGGCCGACGGCGATCTGCTCCGCGCTACCGCGCCACGGGTCGCGCCGCTTCTGCCGGCCGGCGCCTCTCACGGCAGGTCTCCAGTTACGCATCGCTGAGGTATCGCCGATGACAGCCCGCCGACCCGCCAAGGCCCCAACGATCGGACAAATTGTCCTCGGGCGCCAGCTGCGGGAAATGCGGCTTGCGCGCGCATAAGAGGGAGGGACCATGGGGTAGAGCGGGTGGTACAGAAAAGAAGCAAAATGGTATCTGGTTCTTCGCACACGCAAGCCGCAGTTGCCGCACTTTCACTCGTCATGACTGCCTCCAGCAGACAATTTGTCCGAATTTACCCATTTGCGGGCTTGGCCAGCCGCAGCGATTGCCTTCCGTTTTGATGCGCGCTCTGCTTTCTCTCGCACTGCCTGCGCTTCGAACCTCTGATGGATTCGAACGTTGACGCGCCATTCAGAAGGGCCGTCTTGATCTCGTTTGTTGACGGCGACCCAATTTGCAATTTCGAGTTCTGCCATGGCCGCGAATAGGCGCCGCCGGTCACGGAGATCAGTGCGCGCGTCGTAGACCGTCCGGCGCGACAGCGTCGTCAGATCCGGCTTTGTTAGCAAATACCCGGCCACACCACGAGCGTCTGACGCCTCCGTGTTGGGTTCGAAGTATCGCGAGTAGAAGGCCATCGAATGCCGGAGCACGAAGCGACTGAACGAAACGGCCTTTTCCACCGTGCCGAGCGAAACCGTCGGCGGGAGCGAACCGCTCGACCGAAAGGCCGCCTCGAGACCATGAAAGACGAGGACGATGCGCGGCAGGATCATGCCGAACTTTGCGACATGCCCCTGCCAGGCGGTCGACAGGCCGGGCGCGTTCTTAAGCCTTGCGATCTGCTCGGCAGCAGCGTCAAATGTATTTTGGGCTTCGGGGGCCATGCGTATTGGCGTCCCGTCGGCGGGTTGGTTCGAGGCCAGCATTTGTATGGCCCTCGCATACGCCGCCGCCGCTTCTTCGTCCGGCGGTTCATCAATCCCACGTCGGTCGACGTCGTCATCAAGGATGAAGACGAAGCGCTGCAGCATTCCGTCAGCGCCGAGATTCGTTGCGATCTCGGCTATCTTCTGCGGCTGCGAACTGGCGATGACGGTCATCAGCGCACTGTCGGCGCGGATGGATCCTCCGTTCACTCGATCGACTGAGATAGCCGAACCATCGAACAGACGGAGCGCTTGGCTTCGATCGCCATCGCCGCTCCGCTTATAGGCGCCCAACGACCCGAACAGGCTCAGGAGCTCATCGGGCGAGCGCATCAGCCCCCGCGGATTGTGGGCGTGCAGTTGGACTTGTTTCTCGAGCGTCACGTCATCAACGACGCACCGCTTTTGGATCGGCTCAGGTCCAGGCGGAGACGCATCTTTCCGCCGGCTCTTGTGGGCTTGATTAGCAACATCCCACATATCGTGCTCAAGCTTCCAAACGCGATGCCACTCAGCATCGAGATTGCGCAGCGGCTTCTCCGCCGCCTTGATGATTGGCGACTTCGCGCTGCCGGGTGCCGCGATGATGCAAGCCCACAGCCCGGCCGGCTGTGTAAATCCGGTGTCGAACTTTCGTATCTGGATCCTGGCGGACGCTCCGATCGCGGCCGATGCGACCGCAACGGCGGCAATCGCAGCAAAGCTCTCCGGCGTGCCCTTGCGGCGGCTTTCGCTGCCAACCCATCGACGCAGCATTTCAGGCAGGCAGTTGGACGGAAGCGTCGACAGGTCCGCGGGATCGTTCTGCGTGAAAATGTCCAACGGCTCCGGCAGATCGTCGCCAGGCTTGGGTGGCGTTTCCTTCTCATGCGCGGTCGCGGCCACGGCTGCGCACCTTTCTGCCACGACTTGTCGAAGGTCGAGCGGCGTGGAATTCATCTCGTGAGCGAACTCGATCCCTGCAAAGGCGACGGGATCGACGGCGAGCAACGCCGCCAACGTGTCGGCCTCCTCGATCAGCTTGTCGGGATTCCAGGCTGCCGGACCGTCGCCTTCGGCGAACTTGAACCAGCGGGCCGCCTCCAGCGCGGTCCAGCGCAGCCCGACGGCACGCGCGACTGTCTGCAACGATGATGCCCATGTGGCACCTTCACCGAACTCGGGAAATTGATCTCCGGCCAACTGGCGGCAGAGCCAGGTCAACGCCTCTGCTTCGGTCGGACGGCGGACCGACGTATCCGGCTCCCCAACTGGCGCATACGGACGTCCGCCAACAGGGCCATAGAACGGGCTGCCTCCGAAGTTGATCTCGCCGGCGGAATCGACGGCACCAAACTCCCGGATGAGTGACGCTGGGTTGTGGGTCCACTCCGCGCCATAGTCATGGATGCCATCGGTGAATATCACCAGGTCTTCCTCGAGGTCGCGGTCTAACTCGGCCGATGAAATCCGCCACTCGCGATCCGCGCTGGCTGACCGGGGGACTATGGACGGAACCCAATCCGATCGGCGCGCCATGACAGCATTGAGGACGGCCATAGCCGGCGGATAGGGAGGCTTCGTATCATTGTCGGCAGAACGTTTGGACGACGTCAGATCGAAGCCAAGCTCCTTGGCTGCCTGGACGATGGCAGGGATCAATACGTCCAACTTTGCCGGCTCTAGAACGGGCAGATGATCGAGCGGAATTGTGGGCAGAGAGGATCGTACGCGGGCGCCGGATGAATGCTGGCCGGCGACGACGATCTGCTGACCTTTCGCAAGGAATTCGACGAGGTGTTCCCGACCGGTCACCGTGTCGACGAATTGCAGTTGCCGTTTGCCCACCGGTGCTGCGAGCTTCATCAGGATCATGCAACTTGTCGAGTTGTCGCGCCACCGCATGGGAAGAGCGGCAACTGGCAGGCCAAGCGCGCATGCAGCGAGGTCCTTGAGTGCAGCGGCTAAGGCGCGCCCGCGGTCGGCTTCCGGCCCCGCTTCCGATCGCTCAATCTTGACGTCGATGTCCAGTGCGGCCACTTCACCAGTGACAACGCACCAGTTGATCGGACCAGGCCACCGGCTCCACTCAGCAATGTCGGCCGGCGTGCTCTCAGTCTTCCGCCAACCCTTGAAGCCCACCCACTTGCCATCTCTGAGCTTCGACGGAGCCTTGCCGTCACTGATGCGATCGACGACGGCGCCTTTGGCTTGATCCCAAAAGGAGCACATAACGCCGGGCGGTGCGGCTGGCCGGATCATCGCTGAATAGCCGGCGGCGACAAGCTGTTCTAGGTCACCAGCAGCGCGAACGCGGTCGCGCACAGTAGCCCACTCAGACTTGCCAGAGACAACTTCTGGAACTATATTCAGAATATTCATCATTCGACCTTCTCGCCGGTTCGCGTGTCCAGACGCGGCCGGCGTTTCTGTTTCTCTCTCCCCGAGGTCGATTGGTCGTCAGATAGAATTGCGATCGCTATCCCGTCCGGGCGTGTCCGTCGGAATAGCCTGGTTCGCCCGCCTTGGGCGCGTACCAATAGTACTGGTCCATGAGGCTCCGGAATTCCGCGGACTGGCGAAGCATCTCGAGCACAGCTCGCACATTGGGGCCCGTATTTGCGCGCTGTTCCGGCGGGAGGTTCAGCGGTATCTCGAAAAACATCTCACCGGGCTGCCCGTTTTCATTGGCCCCTCTCGCCACCAGCCATTGCATCCCGGGCGTCATTGCGTCGCCCGGCAGCAGGTCCGCGATTGTCGCTGGGCGTAGATCACAGAAGACCCACGGCCGATCCGTGACGACAAGCCGACCGCGACTGCCTCGACGACGCTCACGTCGCGACATCGACGCGGCCGTCATCCCGCCCACCCCGCACGTGCGCGTTCTTGGCGCTTCGCTCGGGCGGCTGAGCCGCGATCCGACGGTGTCCAGTCGTCCGCACTGTCGATCAGCGTGATCAGGCTGCCCACCGTAACGAGTGTCCGGCCGCCTAGTCTGTTGAAGGTCAATCGCCTTTCCGATTCGAGCCGGTAGAGAGACGATGGCGATAGGCCGAGCAGTTCCGCCGCAGTGATGAGCGGGAGAAAAGGGCGCTGACGCCAAGGGATTTCCGCCTTAGGAGATTTCTTTCGATCGGCGCGCGCAGGCGCGACGGCATGGATCGTCATCTGACTGCCTTTCAACCAAGCGCATTGGCGCTCTCAAATTTTCGGAAGGTGCGTCGCGCCAATCCAGGCCAGCCAGTTCGTCCGCTTCAAGCGACGGCGAACATGAATCTAATTCATTACTCGGCCAAGTCAACGCAATTCTGGAGATAATTATTGCGTAGGTTGGCATCGTTAGTAATAACGCCAATCTTTCTTTATGACAGAATATTCTGTATTACAGAATTTATATCTATATCGCGAGGGCGGCGCGGCGCGCCAGTTCCTCTGTTGCGTCCACGATGAAGGCGGAATAGTGCCGCTCGATCATCCCGGAACTCGTGTCGTGAAGCGCCGCGACCAAGCGGACAGGCAAGCCGGCCTTGAGCCCTCGCACGATCGACGAGTGCCGGAAGGCATACATTATCGTGCCTGCCGGCACGCCTGCCCGCTCGACTGTGGCCGCCCACCAGTTGTCGACCTCATAGGCCGGCCCCCACGGGCGCCGGTGATCCTTCTCCCACTTCACCGGGCCGACGCTGCGATACGCCCACCGCTCCAGAAGCGGCTCGTCCGTCTCGCGACCGGTCACCGCTGGCCGAAGCTTGTCCAGCGTCTCGGCGGCGATGGGGATCGAGACTGGCGGCCTGGCTTTGGCCGAACGGCCTTTCGACGAGCCAGGCATCATGAGGCGCAGTTTGTCGATCTGCAGATCCCCAACGCGGAGCCGGCGCATCTGCGAATGCCGCGCTCCGGTCACCCCGGCCACCAGGACCAGACGGCCGAAATCTTCGTCGACGTCGAATGCCGCCGTGATGGTCGAGCGGATTTGCTCATCGGACAGTAACTGCTTGCGGGCATCCTCGGTGACGCTCATGGCGCGGGTTCCGACCTTGATCTCGGTTGCCAGGTGAGCGGGTAATTCGCGCCGGTGCCGCTCGGCGGCGTCGTTCAGGGCGGCGCGAAGGTCATTCATGAGCCGGTTCACAGTCGACGGCGCGAGCGGCTTGGGATCGTCCTCGCCTTCGTCCTCGTCGACCTCAACCAAGCCGTTGATGCGCAATCTCCCGCGCCAGCTTTCGATATCGGCGGCGCGCAGCTTCGCAAGCGCAAGGTCGGCGAATTCCTCGTCGGACAGCACATGGCGGGTCAGCCGACCTTCGGCATTGCCCCCTTCTCGCACTGATCGCTTTTTGCGCTTGGCAACATAGCTCTCGACGGCGGTTCGCACTGTCGGAACGCTCGAGCCGTTCGCGGCCGATTGCGCAGCCGCGTATTGCCGCTTGCTCCAATCGAGCGCCGCTGTAACCGCAGCGCGGTAGGTGAGCGCGCCTGCCGGCGCGCCGTCATCGTCGGCGCCGCCCAACTTCTCTTCGACGCGATGGCCGTCAGCGACCATCTTGGCGATCCACACACCGCCACCGCGGGTGGGCTTTCGATAGCCCAGGCTGACGCCGCCCCGGCCGCCGCTGACGCCGGTCCAGTATGGGTTTTTTCGCGAGTCTAGACGGGCACGCTTCGAAGGGCTATCGATCTTGGAAGTTCGCTGTCCCACAGAGCGTCCCACACAGATTTGAGAGATGACTGTGATAAGCATAACGGCAACTGGCCGGGATACAAGGCTTTCAGGATATCATGTTTATCCGTTGGCAGCCTTCACTCCGCCCTCCGAAGGCAGAGGTCACAAGTTCGAATCTTGTCGGGTGCGCCATCTATTGGCACCGCAGGCCGCCGGCGCTGCTCGGCTGCACCGCAGTTTCCGCGACGCCGTCCGAGTGCAGCTCGGATCGCGCTGAAGTCAGGGCACGATGCCGCGGCAGGCCCAGGCGACGTTGGCGAAAGACCTCGGCCCATCGGCACGACCGGCCTCATAGGCATCGCGGACTGCAGCCTCCGTGCGGGTCCGCTCGGCTGCGTCGAGCGTGGTCATGTATTTGCCGAGCGGGCCTTCACCGGCGGCAATCGGCGCCCAGTAGTCGTCGAAATTCTGGTAATCCATGCGGATCATCAGCTCGGTTTCGGTGATTTCGGTCAGGCCCTGTTCGACAAATGTCCGCTTCATTTCGCCGGGCTGCATCATCGGCTGGAAGCAGTAGCGATTGCGCATCTGGCGGCCGCTTTCGCTGAGCGCGGCCACGGTGTCGATCATCATGCGCATGGCCGGCATGCCGCCAAGATGGTCCCACACAACGGACGCGACCACGCCGCCCGGCCGCGTCACGCGGCGCATCTCGGCCACCGCCTTGCCGGTTTCCGGCACGAAGTGAAGCACCAGCAGCGCCAGCGCACGGTCGAACGCGTTGTCCTCGAAAGGCAGCGCCGTGGCGTCCGCCTGCTCAATAGTGATGCGCGGATCGGTATTCCTCTCCTTCGCCGCCGCGACGAAGACGGCTGAGAAGTCGATGGCCTGGATTTCGGCGAGATCGCGCGACTTCGCCAGTTCGAAGGTCAGGCTGCCGGTGCCGCAGCCGACGTCGAGGATCTTCTCGCCGCCGGCTAGGCCGACGAAGTCGATGAACTTGGGCGCGAGCCTGCGGCTCCAGCGGCCCATGAGCTGCTCATAGCCGGATGCCGCGTGAACGGTGAAGCTTGATGTCATCCCGTCCTCCCTTACTGGTTTCAGCCTAGACCCACGCGGGAACCATGCCAAGCAACGAAACCAGCCTCGTCCCGAGATCGCACAGGTGGGCGTTGGCAGGAGCATACGATGCCGAGGCCGAGCGCCGGTGTTCTATCGCAACCAGATCGCCGCCGACCGAGCCCGGATCGCCGAGATGAACGCGTTGGCGGAGGGCCTTCCTGTTCCGCCGCCGTATCCGGTCATTGGCCCGGCTTTTCGCCGCCGCAAGCGAGGATGCCAACGTGTTCCGCAGCGGGATCGCCTTGTGCGTTTCGCTGCCGCAGATCACCAGACCGCATATGGCGGCAAACTGGCGGGGCTGGGCGGTCGCACCTTACCGCCGAATGCCGGCATCATCGATCGCGACCGGATGGCATCCCTGCCTGCCGGCCGATCTTGTCGCAGTCCGGATTGCAACTTGTCAGTGACGTCAACGAGCGGAGACTTCGTTCAAGCAGGCGTCGTTTTGCCGGTCGAAAGCGCTTCGAACACCTCGCCGGTTTCGGCCACGAGCGTCTGCATCAATTCGCCGGCAGGAAGCTCCCGGTTCAAGGCTGCCGCCTGCCCATAAAGATGAAAGGCGAAATCTCCTTTTGCACCGGCCTCGCCGAGCGGAGCGCTGAGCGCAACCATTTGCGGGAAGTCGGGGAGGTGCGCCCGGTTCACCTCCATCTCCAAGGCGAAGCGGGTGCGTCTCGCCCGCGCCGCGCGGCCGGTGAAGGCATCGGTGACCATCGTGTCCATGTCCGTGGCGGCGCGGATCAGGGCTCGGCGCGGTCCGTCCGTGCCGGCCTCGTCGCAAGACAGGAAGCCGGTGCCGATCTGCACGCCGCTGGCACCAAGCGCGAAGGCGGCCGCTATGCCGCGGCCGTCGGCGATGCCTCCGGCGGCAATGACCGGCAGCTTGACGGCATCCACGACCTGGGGAACCAGCGCCATTGTGCCAACGCCGTCACCGGGACGGTTGGGAGCGTGCGATCCCCGATGGCCACCTGCCTCCCAGCCCTGAGCTATGACCGCGTCGGCTCCGCCGTCGGCGAGTTGGCGCGCTTCGGCGACATTTGTCGCGGTGCTGATAACCACGATCCCCGACTGCTTCAACTTGGCGACCGCGGCTGCGTCCGGAATGCCGAAATGGAAGCTCACGACCGGTGGCCGGATCTCGAGCAGCAGTTCAAGCTTTTCATCGTCGAAACCCGGTCCGATCGGCGGAAGCCTCCGCGAGGGTTCGTCGAGCGACAGCTCCTTGTAGTAGGGCCGCAACCTGTCGATGACCTGGGTCAGCACGGCGTCGCTGGTGTCTGGTCTGGGAAAAACAAAGAAATTGAGGTTGAAGGGACGCTCGGTCGAGGCGCGCAGCTGGCGCGCAGCGGTGCGCAAGCCGTCCGGCAGCATCGATGCGCAGCCGAGCGATCCCAGCCCGCCGGCATTGCTCACCGCGGCGGCGAGTTCCGGAGTCGCCGAGCCGGCCATCGGAGCCTGGATGATCGGATGTTCGATCTTTAGGAGATCGCATAAACGACGGTTCGGCCACACGAGCGTTTTTCCTGTGTCGGGAAAGGAACACGCGCAGTCCATCATAGGCCCGGATCAGGGCGGGGTCACCGGAATTGTGCGAGGCACGCTCCCACGCTTTCCCGCTCCACCAAGGGGCATTCAAGCTTGGTGATGGGATAGCGGCCGCGGCCTAGCGTTGGCGGCGTCTCCAATTGCTCGATCGCCCATTGGCCCATTGCCAGATGCGGAAGAATCGATGTGGTCAGCGGCGGGAAGAGGTGACGGGCGATCTCCTCGTCGTCATAGCCGATCACGGAAATGTCCCCGGGGATATGCAGGCCCGCCTCCTTCAGCGCCTCGTAACAGCCGATCGCCGTGCGGTCGTTCTGGCAGAAGATGGCGGTCGGGCGGTCCTTCAGCGCAAGCAGCTTCACCGTCGCGGCATATCCGGCGCTGGCCGACCAGTCGCCCTCCACCACCAGGTCCGGATCGAAGGGGATGTCGGCGGTGGCCAAAGCGCGGCGATAGCCCTTCAGCCGATCCTGCGCCGCCTGCATCCAGGGCTCGCCGGTGATGGTTGCGATGCGGCGGTGGCCGCGGCTGATCAGATGCCGGGTGGAGCTCTGGCCGCCGGCGATCTCGGAAGGCACCACGGCCGGGAAGGCATAGTCGGCGGTGTAGCAGTTGAGCAGGATGACCGGAATGTCGAGGCTGTAGAGGAACTCGGGCGCGGTGATCTCGCGGGTGAAGATGGTCATGTAGATCAGCGCCGAGAGGCCGCGCCGGGTGAGCGCCTGGATGGCACGCGGCTCCATGACGGCGTCACCCATGGTCTGCGCCACCAAGAGCACTTTGCCGGCATTCCAGGAGGCCTGCCGCGCGCCCTCGATGGCCACAACCGCCTCGGGGCTGGTGGCGAGCTGATCGACGGCAAAGCCGATGACGCCATCCAGCCCTTCGAAGGGCGTGACGGGCGGACGCAAAGCTGAAAAGACCGGCGGCGAATAGCCCAGCGCTCTAGCTGCCTCGATCACACGGTCGCGCGTCTGCTGCGACAGCCTGATGCCCGGCGAATTGTTGAGCACGAAAGAGACCGTCGCCTGCGAACAGCCGGCGGCCCTCGCTATATCGGTCATGGTGACCCGGCCCTTGGGCTTGGCCGAGGCCTTGCGGCGTCTGGACGTTTCCCGTGGATCGCGCAGTTGCGTCGGTTCGCTCATGGTCTTTTCCCAAACCTGCCGGGCTGTTCCGCAAAGCCCGCCACCGAGCGGGTATGCTTATAACTATTATCACTAAAAAGGGCGTTGGCACCAGCCACGGCATGCGGCGACAAAATGGCCAAAAAGGTCAGCAAAGCTGTCAGTTTTCACAGGTTTTGCCGACCCACCAGCGTAAATCCTGCTTCCACCGGCGTGCACCGCGGGCACCGATTCGCCGCGGCTGGGGGCGCCGGGGACCCGGGACTAATACTATTTACTAATATCGGTAAGCGATCTACTGTCAACGCGTCGCCGGGCAAGCTGCGGCGAAGGGCATCTGGGAGGAGCGCAGGTTCGCTGCCCGGCAATTTGCCGGAAGAGGGCTGCCCTCGTCCTCACGAAAATGTCAGACAAATCGGACTATTTACGAACGTCAAATCTGTGTCTAGTGTTTCGGTCGCGGCTGGATCGGCCCCGGACTTAGGTGCCAGACCCTTGAGGAGGAGGGCGTCCAGGCCGCAGCCGAGACAGCAGCGATGAGTTTCAAAAGGGAGGTTGAAGCATGAAATCCATGATACGTAACGCGTCCGTCGCCGCGGCGGCCTTGGTTATTGGCCTGACGGCCAGCGCAGCCGTGCGCGCCGACGACAAGCCGACGCTGGCCTTCGTCGTCAACGGCGCGTCAGACTTCTGGAAGGCGGCGGAAGCCGGCGTGAAGAAGGCGCAGGGCGAACTGCCCGACTACAATCTCGAGCTGAAATATCCCGAGCAGTCGTCGGTCGCCATCCAGCAGCGCCTGATGGACGACCTGGTGACGGCCGGCGTGAAGGGCATCATGGTGTCGGCGGTCGACCCCAAGACCTCGACCGACGGGCTGAACAAGATCGCGTCCGAGACCGCTCTGTTCACCACCGATAGCGACGCCCCGCAGACCAAGCGCGTCGCCTATATCGGCTCGTCCAACGTCGATGCCGGCAAGCAGGCGGCCGAGATCGCCAAGAAGGCGATGCCGAACGGCGGCAAGTGCCTGGGCTTCGTCGGCCTGCTCGGCGCCGACAATGCCAAGGAGCGCATCGAGGGCATGAAGGAGGGGCTTGCCGGCAGCAAGATCGAGCTGGTGGACGTGCGCGGCGACGACATCGACCAGGCGCGGGCCAAGAAGAATGTCGAGGACGCGCTGGTCGCCAGCCCCGACATCACCTGCATGGTCGGCTTCTACTCCTACAACACGCCGCGCATCTATGAGGCGCTGCGCGACGCCGGCAAGCTAGGCCAGATCACCGTCGTCGGCTTCGACGACGATCCGATCACGCTGGGCGGCGTCAAGGAAGGCACGGTTGCCGCGACCGTGGTGCAGCAGCCCTTCGAATGGGCCTATCAGGGCATGAAGCTGATGGCCGCCTACCTCAAGGGCGACAAGTCGGGCATTCCGGCCAACGGCTTGATCATCGTGCCGACCAAGATCATCGGCAAGGACGATGTCGACGCCTATGCCGCCAACCTGAAGGCGATGGCCGGCAAGTAATCGATGCACAGTTGCGCCGGCTCAAGCTTCGCCTTGAGCCGGCGTCCGTATTGACGGGCCGCATGCGGCCCGTCAGTCTGCAGCCCACCGGCTGCCGATAAGCGCGATGAACAATGGCGTGATGAATTATTCCGACCCATCCATCGTCCAATCCGCTCCGTTCCTGAGCCTCGAGGCCGTGCGCAAGACCTATCCCGGCGTGGTGGCGTTGGACGGGTTCTCGATGGAGGTCAGGCCGGGCGAGGTGATCGGGCTGGTCGGCGAGAACGGCGCCGGCAAATCGACATTGATGAAGATCCTCGGCGGCGTGACGCGGCCGGACAGCGGCACCGTCACCGTCGACGGCGTCGCGCATGACGGCTTGACCGTGGAAGCCAGCATCGGCTCCGGCATCGCCTTCGTGCATCAGGAGCTCAACCTGTTCGAAAACCTCGACGTCGCCGCCAACATCTTCTTCGGCCGCGAGCCGCTCAAGGCCGGGCCGCTGAGGCTGGTCGACCGCGCCAAACTGCGCGAGATGGTGGCGCCGCTCCTGAAACGCGTCGGCGCCAATTTCTCGGCCGACGCGCCGGTCGCCTCGCTGTCGCTGGCGCAGCAGCAGATGGTCGAGATCGCCAAGGCGCTGTCGATCAAGGCGCGGCTGGTGATCCTCGACGAGCCGACCTCCAGCCTGCCGATCGCCGAGACCGAAAAGCTGCTCGACGTGATCAAGGGACTGCGGGCGGAAGGCATCAGCGTCATCTTCATCTCGCACCGCCTGCACGAGGTCGAGCGCGTCGCCGACCGCGTCGTGGTGCTGCGCGACGGCATGCTGGCCGGCACGCTGCCGAAGAGCGACATCAATCACGACCAGATGGTCAAGCTGATGATCGGGCGCATGCTTAAGCAGCGCGAGAAAGCAGCGGAGGCGGGGCGCGCGCCGGGCGGCGTCGCGCTCTCGGCAACAGCGGTGCGCACCAGCGCCTATCCCGATCACCCGGTCGACCTGGAGCTTCGGCGCGGCGAAATCCTCGGGCTTGCCGGCCTGGTCGGCTCCGGCCGCACGGAGCTCGCGCGCGTCCTGTTCGGCATCGACGAGCGGCTCGGCGGCAGTGTCGCGCTGGACGGCAAGGCGCTCAATGTCGGATCGGCCGCCGATGCGGTGGCGAGCGGCATCTTCCTGGTGCCCGAAGACCGCAAGCTGACCGGCATCCTGCTCGACCTCTCGATCGCGCAAAACATTTCGCTGCCCAATCTGCCGGCGCATGCGAAGCGCTCGCTGGTGTCGACCAGCGCGGAGCTCGCCACCGCCGAGAAGCAGAAGAAGGATCTCGGCATCAAGGCGCCGTCGGTCCTGACCCGCACCGGCACGCTGTCCGGCGGCAACCAGCAGAAGGTGGTTCTGGCCAAATGGCTGGCGATGAACCCCAAGGTGATGATCCTCGACGAGCCGACACGCGGCATCGATATCGGCGCCAAGGCCGAGATCTACGCGCTGATGCGGGCGCTGGCCGATGCCGGCGTCGCGGTGCTGATGATCTCCAGCGACATGGAAGAGGTGATCGGCGTCTCGGACCGCATCGCGGTCATGCATGAGGGGCAGATCTCCGGCATCCTCGACCGGGACGATTTCAGCCAGGAGAACGTGCTGTTGCTGGCGGTGGGCAAGAAGCCGAAGCTGGCGCAAGCCGCGGGAGGAGCGCAATGAGCAAGAAAGACCTCGGCCTGCTGGTCCTGATCCTGGTGGTCGGCGCGGTGGTCACGGCTATAAATCCGCGCTTCCTGTCGACGATCAATCTCGCCAACACCTCCAACCTGGTCGCGCTGTTCGGCATCCTGTCGATCGGCCAGGCCTTCGTCATCATCACCGGCGGCATCGAGCTTTCGGTCGGTTCGCTGATCGCGCTGCTCGGCACGCTGTTCATCGACTTCATCGCCGTGCGCGAGATGGACTGGCCGTTGGCCTTCGTGCTGATCATCGTGCTCGGCGCCATCATCGGCTTCATGCATGGCTGGCTGATCACGCGGCTCAAGATGCAGCCTTTCGTGGTGACGCTTTGCGGCCTGCTGATCTACCGCGGCGTCGCCCGTTTCTACACCGCCGACGGCACGGCGGGCTTCGCTTTCGGCCAGAATTTCCCGGATCTCGAATTCCTGACCGCCGGCCGCTCCGGCGGGTTGCCGAATTCCTTCATCGCGCTGATCGTGATCGCCATCGTCATGTGGGTGGTGCTGCACCGCTCGGTGTTCGGGCGCTATCTCTATGCCATCGGCAAGAATGAGGAAGCGGCGAAGTATTCGGGCATTCGCACCGGGCGCGTGGTGATCGCGGCATACGTGATCTGCGGTGTGCTGACGGCGCTGTCGGCGATCTACTTCGCCATGTACACGCGCTCGATCTCGCCGGCGAGTCACGGCCAGTTCTATGAGCTCTACGCCATCGCCGCGGCGGTGCTTGGCGGCTTCTCGCTGCGCGGCGGCGAGGGCTCGCTGGTAGGCGTCATCCTCGGCACCGTGCTGCTGCAGGAACTGCAAAACCTCGTCAATCTGCTCGGCATCCCGTCCTCCCTGAACTTCGCGGTGATGGGCGGCGTCATCCTGATCGGCGTGCTGGTCGACCAGCAGTGGGGCGTGTTCCGCGCCCGGCGCCGGATGATGGAGGCGTCGCGCCGGAATGTCGCCGGCGCGCCGGCGGAGTAGCTTCCCTCGTCCGATCTCGGCAGGCAGCGGCGCAAATTTCAACTTCGCGTGCTGCACACATTTTTTGGACGTTGGCGCCGACATCAACAAGTCTCGGCCCAACCTCCCACTCGCAAGCCGGCATCACCTGAATCAATACACCTCAGATCATGTCCGAAAGGTCCGAGAACGCCATCGCCTTGCGCAGCACGTCGGCGAAGCGCTCGCCGGCGATCTCTCTGGCGCCGCTGTTGTCGATGGAGGTGACGTCCGGTCCGGAAAGCGTCACGCTGGTGCTGCGCGCCAGACGCGCCAGCACTTCGCCGCGCGATTCGCGGCCGCGCGCCGCCAGCCGCTCGGCGAGGATCTCCGGCGCCGCGGTGATCTCGACCACCGCCAGGTTGGCATAGCGCTCACGCAGCGCCGGGATGACGGCACGGGAGACGTTGGCCACCGCGACATGACCATTGGCGATCGCCCAATCGACATCGGCCGGCAGGCCATAGCGCAGGCCATGCGCGTCCCAGCAGATGGCGAAGGCGCCGTCCGCTTCCGCCTCGGCGAAGGCGGCGTCGGCCAGCGTATCGTGGTCCTCGCTGGCGGAGTCGCTCGGACGGGTGATGACGCGGCGGACGAACTCCAGCCGCGTCTCGCCGGCAAAATGCGCCCTGGCGTAGCCGATCACCGTGTCCTTGCCGGCGCCGCTCGGCCCGACCACCGCGACGAAGACGCCGTTGCGGATCGGAAGGGTCTCGGTGAGCTCTCGTTCGATCAGCGCAGAAACCATCATGCGACGCGCCTGCCCTGACGCCAGACGTTGCGCACGACCGGCACATGCTGGTCGACGCGCACGCGCACGAGGTCGGCGCGCCGGCCGGGCTCGATGACACCGCGATCGCTAAGGCCGACCGCTTCCGCCGGGTTCTTCGAGACCATGGCGACCGCCTGCGGCAGCGAAATGCCTTCCACGACATCGCCGAGGAAGAAGGCGGACTGAATCAGGCTGAAGGGGATATAGTCGGACGACAGGATGTCGAGCAAACCGTCGCCGGCAAGCGAGCGCGCCGACACATTGCCCGAATGCGAGGAGCCGCGCATGACGTTGGGCGCGCCCATCAGCACTCCGAGGCCTGCCGCCTTCGAGGCCCTCGCCGCCTCCTCGGTGGTCGGGAATTCGGCAACGCGCACGCCCTGCTCCACCGCCTCGTCGACATGGCCGGCCGTCGCATCGTCGTGGCTGGCAAGCACGATGCCGCGCTCGCGGCAGGCGGCGGAAATGAAGACGCGGTTCGGCCCGGAATTCTTGGCCGATTCCGCCATACGCTTCTCGCAGAATTTCTGGAAGTCGCGGTCGGTGAGCTTCAGCTTGCGCTGGTAATAATAGGCGTAGGTCTCGAGATCGACGAACTGGCGCTGGCCCGGCGCATGGTCCATCAGCGAGGCGAGCTTCACCCTGTCGTCGGTCTCGAAATTGGCGAAGGCCTCGAGGCAGTCCGGCGCCGAGACCTCGCAGCGCAGATGGATGAAGTGGTCGGCCCTGAGCCGATCCTGGCGCACACTGTCCTCGATCGCGTCGGCGAGCTTGCGCACGTCGTCGGACTTCAAGTCGGCATCCTCGTCCATGCCGACACGCAGGGCGTCGAGCACCGTGGTGATGCCGGCGGTCGCCACCTGCGCATCGTGGGCGAGCACGGCGGCGATCGGGTTCCAGCGCACTTTCGGACGCGGCGCGTAATGGCCTTCGAGATGATCGGTGTGCAGTTCGACGAGGCCCGGGATGATGTAGTCGCCGCCCATGTCCTCGCCGGTGCGGGCCGCACCCGGCTCGATCGCGGCAATCAGTCCATCGCGCAGCAGCAGCGAGCCCGCGACGATCTCGTCGGGCAGCACGATGCGGGCATTGTTCAAAACGGTCTCGGCGGTCATTTCAGCAGTCCTATCTCAGGCGGGCGGACAATCAGGCGGTTTTTCTGGCCGGGCGGCGTCCAAGCACGTGGTGCGAGAGCACCATGAAGGGCGCGCCCGGTTCCGTTTCGACGAACAGCGTCAGCGCATCCACCGGCACCGGACGCTGCAGCACATCCGCGAACAGGCTGTCGATTGCAGCGCGAAGGCGCGGACTTTCCTGTGGCCCGACCCGTCCGGAGAGCGTCATGTGGAAGCGGAACGTCTCGAAGACGTAGGGATAACCCCACTGGCAGAGGTTGCGAAACTCATCCGGCTTCAGCGAGTCTGGGCTGCGGCGCTCGATCTCGGCCTCGGTCAGCGGCGCGCGGAAACGGTCGAAGGCGCGCACGACCTCGCCGGCGAAACTGTTGAGCGGCTCGAATGGACTTCCCGGCACCAGGGCAAAAAAGCCGTCGATCTGGCCGACGACCAGACGCGGGATGACGACTGGTGGCGTGGCCTCGGCGAAATCGTCGAGCGCCGCCCGCAGCGAGGCTTCCGTTTCGCTCGGCGCCAGCCGGAACGGCGCCTTCAGCGTCGCGTGGAAGCCGTAGCGCCGTGCCGAGGCGGTGTGGAAGGCAACTTCCGCCGCCGACAGGGCACCCACACCCTCGACCGGCCGCGTCGGCGCGCCGAACGGGTCGCGCCCCAGCCAGTTGGCGGCGATCCGCGCCAGCGGCTCATCCTGCCTCGGGGTAAAGTAAATGGCATAGCGCATCGAAAATCCTCGTCAGACCCGCTGCCATAGGTGATTTCCATGACGGATTGACGAAGCTTTCATGGGTGTTCGAAGGCAACCCGGGCTCCGGCGGTCCTTAGCCGACGATTTTCCCGAACTGGACCAACAGGTTGAGGGCTATGAAAAATCTCACGCCTTCATCAGCCACTCATGCTCGGCGGCGTTGTGGAATTTCCACGTCCGCTTCGGGCCGGCCATGACGTTGAGATAATAGAGATCATAGCCGTGGCAGGCCGCACACGGGTGGTAGCCCTTCGGCACCAGCACGACATCGCCGTCCTCGATCGCCATCGCCTCGTCCAGATCGCGCACGCCATTTCTGTCGGCGTCGGTGTAGACGCGCTGGAAGGCGAAACCCTGCGGCGGGTCGAGGCGGTGGTAGTAGGTCTCCTCGAGATAGGACTCGGCCGGCAGATTGTCCTGGTCGTGTTTGTGCGGCGGATAGCTGGAGGTATGGCCGCCGGGCGTGATGACCTCGACCACCAGCAGCGAGTCGGCCGGCTTGCCCTCGGGCAGGATGTTGGTGACGTAACGGGTATTGGTGCCCTTGCCGCGCACTTCCTGACCGAGATCGTCGGGCGCAATGACGCGGGCGGGCAGGCCGCCGCCAAGACCGGGCGCCGAGCAGACCGCAAGCTCCAGTTCGGTGTCGGCGGTCACCGACCAGTCGGAGCCTTGCGGCACATAGACCGACCAGGGTTTGCCCTTGAAGGGCGACATGCGCTCGCCGAGCAGGCCGAGATCCTTGCCGCCGGCCGCAGCCTGGCCCTTGCCGGTGACGAACACCAGGCAGACCTCGCGCTCGCCCGTCTTGCCGGCGGCCGTCTCGCCCGGCCGCAAGCGGTGGAGATCGAAACCCACGTAAGTCCAGCCCGCGCTTTGCGGGGTGACGTGGGCGACGTGGCCGTGGCCCTTGTCGGCCTTGACGAGCAGTTTCGACATTTTGTCTCCTGGATCATTCCTTCGGCTCGGCCGGAGGCTTGGGCTCCTCGGCCGGCTTGTAGAGGTAGAAGAACTGCCACACCGCGTAACCGGCGAAGCCGAGCGCGATTACACCCCAGAACGGCGTGCCGGAGGCGAATTCGATCACCGACCAGATTAGGCAGACGGCAACGACGGCAATGCGCCGCCACAGCGGTCGGAAGAAGGGGTGCTCATAGTCTTTCATCGCGCCAATCCGGGACTTGTCCAAACGCATCAGATAGACCGAGCGGCCGGACGAATCCACCGTTTACGCCGGGAAGCCCTGCGTCTCCACCGTATAACCGGCGGCCGTCATCACCCGCATCAGCTCCTTGTGGCCGACCTCAGCCATCCTCAGCGGCGGGTTCTTTTTCGGATCCTGCTCGGCCTCGACCACGAACCAGCCTTCATAGCCGTAGTCGGCGAAGCGCTGGACGATCGCGCCGAAATCGAGCGAGCCGTCGCCGGGCACGGTGAAGGCGCCGAGCGCGACGGCATCGAGGAAGGACTGCTTCGTGCGGTCGAGCCCGTCGATCACGTTCATGCGCACGTCCTTCACATGGACGTGGTTGATGCGCTTGTGGTGGTTGTCGATGGCGCGCAACACATCGCCGCCGGCGAAGGCGAGATGGCCGGCATCGAGCAGCAGCGGGATGCCCTCGCCGGAATGATGCATGAAGGAATCGAGTTCCGGCTCGGTCTCGACCACGGCCGCCATGTGATGATGGTAGGAAAGCGGCATACCCTGGTCGGCGCACCATTCGCCGAATTCGGTGACGCGGCGGCCATAGGCCTTCATCTCGTCGCCGGAAAGCCGTGGCTTGGTGGCAAGAGGCTTGGAGCGGTCGCCCTGGATGGAGCGGCCGACCTCGCCATAGACGATGCAAGGCGCGTTGACCGCCTTGAACAAGTCGATCATCGGCTGGATGCGATCCTTGTTCTTCGACATGTCCTCATCGACCAGCGTGCCGGAGAACCAGCCGCCGCAGAGCGTGACGTCGGCCTCTTTCAGGATCGGCAGCATCACCTTCGGATCGTTGGGGAAGCGGCGGCCCATCTCCATGCCGGTGAAGCCGGCCGAGCGCGACTGGCGCAAACACTCCTCCAGCGACACATCATCGCTCAATTCCACGAGATCGTCGTTCCACCACGCGATGGGAGACATGCCCAGTTTGGCTTTCAAGTCGTCACTCCAGGTTTGGATCGTTCAACTTTCGCTCATCGGCGCTGCCCTCATCCGCCTGCCGGCACCTTCTCCCTGGAAATGACGGGGAGAAGGGACAGGCTTCAGCGCTGGCGGCCCCCTGCTCCCCGTTCTTCACGGGGAGAGGGCAAGGGTGAGGGGCAGTGCCAGCTTCAATCACCTAAGCTCCGCATGAGCTTTTTCTCGTCATACGCCTTGCGCGCGGCGTTCACTTGCGGCCGCGACGAGACTTCCGGCACGGCAACATCCCACCAGTGGCCGCCGGCCTCGGTCGACACCAGCGGATCGGTGTCGATGACCAGCACGGTGGTCTTGTCGTTGCCCTTCGCCTTGGCAAGCGCCGTTTCGAGTTCAGCAATCGAGGCCACTTTCTCGGCGACGGCACCTAGGCTTGCCGCATGGGCGGCGAAGTCGACGTCGGGCATCACCTCATGGCGAGCGTCCTTCAAGAGATTGTTGAAGTTGGCGCCGCCGGTCGCCATCTGCAGCCGGTTGATGCAGCCATAGCCGCGATTGTCGAGCAATACGATGGTGAGCTTCAGGCCGAGCATCACCGACGTCGCGATCTCGGAATTGAGCATCAGATAGGAGCCGTCGCCGACCATGACGACGACTTCCTGGTCGGGTTTCGCCATCTTGACGCCGAGCCCGCCGGCGATCTCGTAGCCCATGGTCGAGAAGCCGTATTCGGCGTGATAGGAACCGGGCGCGCCCGCTTGCCAGAGCTTGTGCAATTCGCCCGGCAGCCCGCCGGCGGCATGCAAAAGCGTGACGCCCGAGCCCTTCGCGCGCTGCACGGCGCCGATCACCTGCGCGTCGGAGGGATAGGCGGCGTTGGTCGAGGCCGTCACCTTGGCGGCGGCAGCCTGCCATTCCGTCTTGCCCTTCAGCGCATTGTCGGTCCAGGCGGTCGGCGCCTTCCAGCCCTTCAGCACGGCGGACAGCTCGGCGAGCCCTTCGGTGGCGTCGGCAACCAGCGGCAGCGCCCAGTGCTTGCCGGCATCGAAGACCTGGGTATTGAGCCCGATGATGGTGCGGCCGGCATTCTTGAACAGCGCCCAGGAGCCGGTGGTGAAGTCCTGCAGCCTGGTGCCGACGGCAAGAACCACATCGGCCTCTTCCGCCAGCCGGTTGGCCGCTGATGTGCCGGTGACGCCGACGGCCGCCATGTTGAGCGGATGATCGTCGGGCAGCGAGGATTTGCCGCCTTGGGTCTCGCAAACCGGAATGCCGGCGCCCTGCACCAGCTTGGCCAGCTCTCCGGAAGCCTGCGAATAGAGGACGCCGCCGCCGGCGATCACCAGCGGCTTCTTGGCGTTCTTCAGGGCCGCCACGGCGACGGCCAGTTCGTTGCGATCCGGGCGCAGCCGGCGCGGCGTCCAGACGCGCTCGGCAAACAGGCTTTCCGGATAATCATAGGCCTCCGCCTGCACGTCCTGGCAGAGCGAAAGCGTGACCGGGCCGCATTCGGCCGGATCGGTCAAGACCTGCATGGCGCGGTTCAGTGCCGGGATGATCTGCTCCGGCCGCGTGATGCGGTCGAAATAGCGCGAGACGGGGCGGAAGCAGTCGTTGACGCTCGCCGTGCCGTCGGAGAAATCTTCGGCCTGCTGCAGCACCGGGTCGGGCAAGCGGTTGGCGAAGACATCGCCGGGAAGCAGCAGCACCGGTAAGCGATTGACGTGAGCGAGCGCCGCAGCCGTCACCATGTTGAGCGCGCCGGGGCCGATCGAGGTGGTCGCGGCCATGAAGCGGCGGCGGAAATTCGCCTTGCCGTAAGCAATCGCCGCATGCGCCATCGCCTGCTCGTTATGGGCGCGGAAGGTCGGCAGCTCGTCGCGGACCTGGTAGAGCGCCTCGCCGATGCCGGCGACATTGCCGTGGCCGAAGATCGCCCAGACGCCGCCGAAGATCGGCACCTTCTTGCCGTCGATCTCGGTCATCTGGCGGCTGAGAAAGCGGGTCAGCGCCTGCGCCATCGTCAGGCGAACGGTCTTGGTCATTGTCGTTTCCTCCGGCTTTCCCTGTGCCGCCTAATATGCTGCCCGTTCTTCTTATGCTGCTTTGCGGCCGCGCGCTGCAAGCCATGCCTCGGTCAATTGCTCGAAGCGCGAGGCCATGTCGGCGACAGCCTCGTCATCCGAGATCTTGCCGGCCAGCCATTGTTCGGCGGCATTGACAAAGATGGTGCGACCGACGGCAAATCCCTTGACGATGGGCGCATTGGCGGTGGCGGCAAAGGCGGCGACCAGCTCATCCTGCGGCGCCTCCAGACCGAGCAGCACGACGCCGCGGCACCACGGATCGTGCTTGACGATCACCTGCTCTATCCTGGCCCAGGCGCCTGCCGAGGCCTGCGGCTCGAGCTTCCACCAGTCGGGCCTGATGCCCAGCGCATAGAGTTCTTCAAGGGCGCGCGGAATGGTGGTGTCGTCGAGCGTGCCGTGCTTGCCGGCGATGATCTCGACGAGCAGTTCCCTGCCGACTTTCCGCGCCGCCTCGAACAGGGTCCGCAGTTTTTGCTGCTGCTCTGTCTTCAGCGCCTCCGGATCATCCGGATGATAGAAGCAGAGGCACTTGATGCAATGGTCGACCGGCCATTCGGTGAGCTGCGAGCCGATGTCCTGCGAAAACTCGAAGCGCAGCGGCCGCGATCCGGGCAGCTCGACCGGCCGACCTAACCAGGCAAAGGGATGGCGGGCGAACTCGAACATGGCATCGCGGCCGTATTTCTCATCGATCAGCATGCCGTAGCCGTCGCGACCGGCGGCGACCTTGGCCGCCGCCTTGACGGTGAGCACCTTGAAGTCGGGGATGCGCGAGACATCTGCACCGACCCTGGCGGCGACATCTTCCAGCTGGACGCGGTGGTCGCAAGCGAGCGCCATCAGCGAAGGGATGTCGCGCCGCCGCGTCGTCGCCCAATGGATGTGGTTGATTGCCTCGTCCTTGCGCAGCGCCAGATGCTTGCTGCGGTGCTTCAGAAAAAACTGCAGCTCCTCGAAGGTCGGATATTCCGGCGCGCATAGCAGGCGCGACACGGCGAAGGCGCCGCAGGCATTGGCCCAGGTCGCCGCCGTGGCAAAGCTTTCGCCGCCGAGCCAGCCGCGCAGGAAGCCCGACATGAAGGCGTCGCCGGCGCCAAGCACGTTGTAGATCTCGATCGGGAAGCCCTCGCCGACGATACCGTCCTCGAGGTCGTCGCTGATCGGCCCGTCATAGACGATGCAGCCTTTGGCACCGCGCTTGAGTACGATGGTAGCGGTCGACAGCGTGCGGATCGTCTTAAGCGCGCTCAGACAATCGTCGGCGCCGGAGGCGATCATGATTTCCTCCTCGGTGCCGACGATGAGGTCGCAATCGGGCAGCACCGTCTTCAGCTGCGCCGAGACCCGGTCCGACTTGACGTAGCGCTCGAAGCCCTCGGCATGGCCGGCGAGCCCCCAGAGGTTCGGGCGGTAGTCGATGTCGAAGACGACCTTGCCGCCCTTGGCCTTCATCAAACGGATCGCCTTGCGCTGTGCGGCATCCGAGTTGGGACGCGAGAAATGGGTGCCGGTGACGACCACGGCGCGCGCCGAGGCGATGAAAGCCTCGTCGATGTCCGCTTCGGCGAGCGCCATATCGGCGCAATCCGAACGATAAAAAATCATCGGCGAGACGCCTTCGTCCTCGACGGAAAGCAGCACCAGCGCCGTCAGCCGTTCCTTGTCGGTCTTCAGGCCGTCGACCGAGACGCCCTCACGCCTGAGCTGCTCGCGGATGAAACGGCCCATCTGCTCGTCGCCGACGCGAGTGAGCAGCGCCGAGCGCAGGCCGAGCCTTGCCGTGCCAACGGAGATATTGGCCGGGCAGCCGCCGACCGACTTGGCGAAGGAGGTTATGTCCTCCAGACGCGAGCCGATCTGCTGGCCGTAGAGATCGACAGAGGCGCGGCCGATCGTGATGACGTCGAGCGGCGGATATTTCGCTTCCACGGCTTCGCCCATTCGAACCTCCCATCGGCTTTGTTGTGCAGAGCAGCGTCGTTTTGGGCAGCACGCGCGAACGGCGGCGTGACACCGTCAATATGAAATAATAATTCCAATCTGCAGTCAATATGGAATGAGTGTTCCCTGATGGAAAAACGCCCGTTCGGGGCCGCTCAGGCCTTGCGCTTGCGGCCGGCGTCGCGCCGCTTTTCGCCGACGGCAACGGTCAGCGCCATGGCAAGCGCCATCGTCGCCGACAAAGAGCGGAAGCCGCCGAAATCGGATTCGGCCACCTCGAACCAGACCTTGGCGAATTGGGCGAGCGGCGAGAACGAGCTGTCGGTGATGGCGACGATGGGCACGCCCTGCTCGGCGATCGTGCGCGTCTCCTCGATGGTCGCAGGCGCGTAAGGCGAGAAGCTGATGGCGATGACGGCGTCGCGCGGCGTGGCGAAGCCGATCATCTCGGCATTCAAGCCCGCGGCCGACTCGATCAGTTGGTTGCGGATCTTGAGCTTGCCAAGCGCGTAGGCGATGTAGGAGGCGACCGGATAGGAGCGGCGCTTGGCCAGCACATAGATTGTCTCGGCCTTTGCCAGCAGCGTGATCGCCTGTTCGAAATGCGCATCGTTCAGCACGCGCGAAATGTCGCTGAGCGAGGTGCTGGCGGCAGCCACGAAGCCGTCGAAGATCGCCCGGTGTCCAGCGCCTTCTTCGGCCTTGGCGCGCAGTGCCGCCAACCGCTCGTCATAGGAGGAATTGCGTTCGCGCAGCCGCTCGCGAAACACCTGCTGCAGGCTAGTGAAACCATCGAAGCCGAGCTGCTGGGCGAAGCGGATCAACGTCGAGGGCTGGACGCCGGCGGAAGCCGCGATACTCGCCGCCGTGCCGAAGGCGATGTCGTCGGGATTGTCCAGCGCATAGGCGGCGATCTGCGCGATGCGCTTGGGCAGACTGGTGCGCCGCTCCAGGATCGTCGTGCGTAAGGTCTCGAAATCGCGAGGCACCCGTCCGTCCATCGTCGCTCCGCCCACGGCCATGCTGGTGTTCCCTCTCCTGCCTCATCATAGCGGTTTCGCGCAAGAACACCATAAAAAATGATTTGGACGTTCCATTCTCGGATGAAATGGATTAATTCATCCATGCGAATTCTTCCCCTTCAGCGGAGACAATCGACATGGTCGGAGTGGGCCTCATCGGCACGGGCTTCATGGGCAAGTGCCACGCCATCGCCTGGAACGCGGTCGGCACCGTCTTTCCCGATGTCGAGAAGGCGAGGCTGGTGCATCTGGGTGAGGTCAATGACGAGCTTGCAAAGCGCAAAGCGGCCGAGTTCGGCTTCACTCGAGGCTCGAGCGACTGGCGTGCCGTCCTCAACGATCCGGAGGTCGATGTCGTGTCGCTGACCACGCCCAACCAGTTCCATCCGGAAATGGCGATCGCCATCCTCGAAGCCGGCAAGCACCTGTGGTGCGAGAAGCCGATGGCTCCGAGTTTTGCCGAGGCCGAGGCGATGGCAAAGGCAGCGACCAAATCCGGCAAGGCTGCCGTGCTCGGCTACAACTACATTCAGAACCCGGCCATCCGCCATATCGGCGCGTTGCTCGAGGAAAAGATCATCGGCGACGTCAATCTCGTTCGCATCGAGATGGACGAGGATTTCATGGCCGATCCCGAGGCGCTGTTCTTCTGGAAGCATGAGGCGGCTTCCGGTTATGGCGCGCTCGACGATTTCGCGGTGCATCCGCTGTCGCTGATCAAAGTGCTGTTCGGCCGCGTCGCTCGCGTCATGTGCGACATGGCGAAACCCTATGCCGACCGGCGCGTCGCCTCCGGCGGCCGCCGTGCGGTCGAGACCTACGATATCGCCAGTGTGCTGATGCATCTGGAGAACGGTGTCGCCGGTACGCTGCTGGTCAATCGCTCGGCCTGGGGCCGCAAGGGCCGTATCGCCCTCCAGATCTTCGGCTCGAAAGGCTCGATCCTCTACGACCAGGAGCGGATGAACGAGTTCCAGCTTTATCTGACCGCCGACCGGCCGACCGAGCAGGGCTACCGCACGATCCTGGTGGCGCCGCACCACAAGCCCTACGATTCCTTCGTGCCGGCGCCCGGCCACGGCCTCGGCTTCAATGACCTCAAGGTGATCGAATGCCGCGAGCTTTTGATGCGGATCGCCGGCAAGCCGGCGCGGATCATCGATTTCGACGAGGGGCTGGAGATCGAGCGCACGGTGCACGCCATGGCGCGATCGTTCCAGGAACAGCACTGGGTGGAAGTGAGGTGAGCCGGCTCCCCTTCAGGTGCCGGCGGCGGCTGCTGCATTGATCTCCCAGCCGTCCACCCAAACCTGCCGCAGTTGGTCGCCTTCGCCTTTGAACCATAGGCCGGTCGCCTGGCAATCCTCGATGCGGTCGCTGCGGAAATTGCGGATGGCCTGGCGCAGCTCGCACCAAGCGACGATGTTAGCGGTCTCGGCGTAGTAGATCAGCGCGATCGGGCGGACGATACGCTGTGTGTCGCGGCCGGCTTCGTCGCGGTAGGCGAGGTCGAGCTTCTCCTCGTCGCGGATGGCGCGGCGCATCAGCGCCAGATCGACCGCCGCGGCCGCAGGCGAAAAACCCCAAGCATGAAGAGCGTTGGCGTCGAGCGTCTGGCGCAAGGGCGGTGGCACGACGCCGGCGATCTTCGCGCCGACGCGCTTTGCCGCCTGCTTGAGCTCGTCGTCGCCGGTGCGTTCGAGCAGCGCCAGCGAGAGCACGATCGCCTCCATCTCCTCGATCGAAAACATCAGCGGCGGCAGGTCGAAGCCGGGGCGCAGGATATAGCCTATGCCGCGCCCGCCCTCGATCGGCACCCGCATCGCCTGCAGCGCTACGATATCGCGATAGACCGAGCGCA
Source organism: Mesorhizobium sp. WSM3873 (assembly GCF_001672445.1). Classification (NCBI taxonomy): domain Bacteria; kingdom Pseudomonadati; phylum Pseudomonadota; class Alphaproteobacteria; order Hyphomicrobiales; family Phyllobacteriaceae; genus Mesorhizobium; species Mesorhizobium sp. WSM3873. The sequence goes on from NZ_LYTM01000055.1 coordinate 54,066, forward strand.
CCGTCACTTCCAGTTGCTCGGCGATCGTCGCCGCGGTCACCGGCTTCTTGGCCAGCCGCAGGATCTGGATGATTTCGAACAGGCGCGAGGCCTTGCGCATTTTTCCACTCGATCGAAACGCAACTGACACACCCCCGTCAGTTGGGATGACCTATAGGGCCGCGCATCGGTTTGAAAATCAACAGATTCCTCAGCGTCCTTGGCGGGCCGCGGCAGGCAACTGACATGAGTTACACGGAAAATCTCTGGCTATTCTTCATCCTGCTGTTCGGCATCATCGCCGTTCCAGGCATGGACATGCTGTTCGTGCTGGCCAATGCGCTGACCGGGGGGCTCGACAGGGGGCTGGCGGCGACCGGCGGCATTATGCTCGGCGGCGTAGTGCATACGTTGAACGGGGCGATCGGCGTCGGGCTGCTGATTCATTTCGTGCCGGTCCTGTTCAAACCGCTGCTGATCGCCGGCGCCGCTTACATGGCCTATATCGGAATTTCGCTGATGCGCAGCTCGATCACCGTCAGCGATGACGGGCCCGCCGGCAGCCGCTCCGCCTGGAAAGCCTTTCGCCAGGGATTGGTCACCTGCCTGATCAACCCCAAGGCCTATCTGTTTATCCTTGCCGTCTATCCGCAGTTCCTGAAGCCGGTTTACGGTCCGATCTGGATGCAGGCGACCATCATGGGACTGCTGACTGTCGTCACACAAGCAGGAATCTACGGCGGCCTCGCCATCACCGCCGGGCGCAGCCGGGCGCTTCTGGTCGGCAATCCGCGGGCAACGGTCATTGCCGGCCGTGCGGCCGGGCTGCTTCTATTCGCGGTCTCGGTATTCACCGCATGGGAAGGGCTGAGGGCGGCGTGAACGCCGCCCTCGCCAGGGTTGTCAGGCGGCGCCCTGACGGGTGGCGAGCAGTTCGCGCTTCACCGACCGGCGCCACTCGACGGCGCCGGCAAGTCCGTGCAGCACCGTTTCGGTGGTCGCCCAATCGATGCAGCCGTCGGTGATGCTCTGGCCGTAGGTGAGCTGCTTGCTGGGCACGACGTCCTGACGGCCGGCGACGAGATTGCTCTCGATCATGACTCCGATGATGCGCTCGTCGCCCGCTGCGACCTGGCCCGCCACGTCGTGCGCGACTTTCGGCTGGTTCTCCGGCTTCTTGCCGCTGTTGGCGTGGCTGACATCGATCATCAGGCGCGGCGCGATGCCGATGCGGCCGAGCTCCGCGGCGGCCGCGTCGACGCTTGCCGCGTCGTAGTTCGGCGCCACGCCGCCACGCAGAATGATATGGCAGTCTTCGTTGCCGGTCGTCGCAGCGATCGCGCTGCGGCCGCCCTTGGTCACCGCCATGAAATGATGCGGCTGCGCCGCCGACTTAACCGCCTCGCCGGCGATTCTCAGATTGCCGTCGGTGCCGTTTTTGAAGCCGACCGGGCAAGAGAGGCCCGACGCCAGCTCGCGGTGGATCTGGCTTTCGGTCGTGCGCGCGCCGATGGCGCCCCAGGCGACGAGGTCGGCGATGTATTGCGGCGTCGTCATGTCGAGGAATTCCGTCGCCGCCGGCAGGCCGAGATTGTTGACGGCGGAAAGCACGTTGCGCGCCATCCGCAAGCCCTTGTCGATGTTGAAGCTGCCGTCGAGATCGGGATCGTTGATCAGGCCCTTCCAGCCGACCGTGGTGCGCGGCTTCTCGAAATAGACGCGCATGACGATCTCGAGCCGGTCGGCCAGGGCCTCGCGCAGCGCCGCCAGACGGCTGGCGTAGTCCACGGCGGCGACCGGATCGTGGATGGAACAAGGGCCGACGATGACGACCAGTCGATCGTCGGCCCCGGTCAGGATGGAATGGATGGCGTTGCGCGAGGCGGCAACGGTGCGCGTCGCCGTGAGCGAGCGCGGTATCTCGCGCATCACGTCGTCCGGCGTGCTCAGGACTTTGAGTTCCTTCACCCGTAGGTCGTCTGTGGTGGTCAACACGGCTTTCTGCTCCTGGTTAGGAGACCTGCCGGCTGAAACGAAAAAGCCGCCAGGTCTGGCGGCTTTTCGGATTAGATGCTGCAATCTTCAGATCGAGCGCAATCCTCCCGCCGCCAGCGAGCTACCGTAGCTAAAGTACCAAAACGAGGCGGTCAGGTGGATCATGCGGCTCATATAGTCGATGCCGAGGCGCTTGTCACGTCCTCATGAAGCTAAGCATTTGCTTGGTTTGCGCCGTGCTCCGTGGCCTCGGGAAAAAAGAGAGCATCATGCAGCGGTTCACGGTTCATGCAGACCATGGATCGAAAAGTTCGATTGCAAAGCCTTCGAAATCCTTCGAATTACGCGTTGCCAAGGTGAGCTGCTTCGCAATCGCGGTGGCGGCGATCAGACCGTCCATCGACGACAGACCGCGACCGCGGCGCTTGGCAAGGCCCATCAGGTCGCCCCAGGCCAAGGCAACGGCTTCGTCCACCGGCAAAACCCTTTGCTCGAAGCGCTGCGGCAAATCTCGAGCGAGCCATTCGGCCAGTGCCTCTCGTTTGCGGCCCTCATCCATGAGGGAAACGCCGCGCCGGATCTCGGCGATCGACACGACGCTGATGAATGATCGATCCTCATCAAGCCCGTCCAGCCACTTTAGAACGCCTACATCCGGCGCCGCCCTCGTCACCTCTGACAGGACATTGGTATCGAGCAGAAGCCTCAAAGCGGCTGATCACGCGGTTCGTCGGCTTGACGCTCAAGGTCGAGATCGGCGCCGCGCAGCGGCGACTCCAGGAGGAACTCCGCAAGCGTTCCTTTGCGGGCGGTCTTCCGCCGCCATTCCTCTGCGGACACGACGACAACGCTTGGTTTGCCGTTACGGGTGATCGTCTGAGGCGAAGATTGCGCCCGATCTATTACCTCCGAGAGCCGGGCCTTTGCCCCAGCGACCGTCCAGCTCGTATCGTCTTTGGGTCCGGGCAGCATCTCAATCTCATGACTATTCTGACCATCTTGACTATACCGGAATCGCAATGCTGCGGCAACAGGGGCTCTCAGGGGCCGGATACCTTTGGGCGCACGAGGCTGATCACATCTGCACCCATAGCTGGCCTGCTTCTGGCGTAAAGCTGCTCGTTGTCACTACTCCCCGATCACGCCAGCTATGTTTTGATCATAATCGACCAGCGAGCCGGTCATGACGCCGGCCTGCGGGCTGAGCATGTAGGTGATCAGCCGGGCGAGCTGCGCCGGCTTCACCAGCTGACCCATCGGCTGCGCGGCCTCGGCCTTTTCCAGCCAGTCGTCCGGCGCATCGTGCCACTTCTTCTGCACGATCGCCTCGCCCTCGGTGTCCATCCAGCCGGGCAGCACCGCGTTGCAGCGAATGCGGTTTTTCCGGTAGGAGCTGGCGACATTCTTGGTCAGCGTCATCAGCGCGCCCTTGCTGGTCGAATAGGGCGTCAGGAAGGACTGACCGGCATGCGCCGACATCGACAGCACGTTGACGATCGAGCCCGGCGCCCTGCGCTCCAGGAGATGCGCGACGAGGCCCTGCATCAGGAAAAAGGGGCCGCGCACATTGGTGTCGAATATCTGATCGAAAAGCTCTTCCGATGTCTCGACCAACGAGCCGCGGGCCGAAGTGGCGGCGGCGTTGACCAGCGCGTTCAAGGTGCCGAAATGCGCGAGCGCCGTTGCGACGGCGCGCTTGCAGTCGGCGACCTTGGCGACATCGGCGCTGATGAAGATGGCGTCGACACCGTTTTTCTTGAGCGCTGCGACCGCCTTGTCGCCCTTCTCCTGCGAGCGGCCGACCAGCGCCAGCGCGCGGCAACCCTCGTCGGCCAAGGCTTCCGCCACGGCGAAGCCGATGCCCTGCGCGCCGCCGGTGACGATGGCGCGCGTTTCTGAATTGCGACCGGCTAGACCGTTCATCGCTCTGCTCCTGTAATCGATTTCAAAACCTTCAGGCGACGCGGACGGTCTTGCCCGTTTTGGCAGACTCCAAGGCCGCATCCGCCAACTTCAAGGCGACCAGCCCGTCCTTGCCGCTCGGCGCCGCCTTCTTGCCGGCAGTCGCGGCGGCGATGAAGGAAGCGATCTCGTTGGCGTAGGCGTCGATATAGCGGGTCATGAAGAAATCGTGCAGCGGCGGGCGGGTGTAGCCCTTGTCATTGGCGAGCTCGATCGACACCGGCCGCTGATTCTCGGCCGCAACCATGCCCTTCGAGCCGTGCGCCTCGATGCGCTGGTCGTAGCCATAGGTGGCGCGGCGCGAGTTGGAGATGACGGCCTGCTTGCCGGACGCCGTTTCCAGAATGACGCTGACGGAATCGAAATCGCCCGCTTCGCCGATCTTCTTGTCGACCAGCACCGAGGCGTGCGCGCTGACCGCCACCGGCTCTTCGCCGAGCAGGAAGCGCGCCATGTCGAAATCATGGATGGTCATATCGCGAAAAATGCCGCCGGATCGCGCGATGTAGTCGAGCGGCGGCGCGCCCGGATCGCGCGAGGTGATGGTGACCATCTCGACATCGCCGATGGCGCCGTCGTCGATCGCCTTGCGGACGGCGGCGAAATGCGGGTCGAAGCGGCGGTTGAAGCCGACCATCAGCGTAGCGCCGGCCTTGTCGACCACGGCCAGGCACTGCTCGACGCGCTTGACGTCGAGGTCGATCGGCTTCTCGCAGAAGATCGCCTTGCCGGCCCTGGCGAAGCGCTCGATGAGGTCGGCGTGAGTGTCGGTCGGCGTGCAGATGATGACGGCGTCGATGTCCTTGGCCTGCTCGATGGCGTCGATGCTGCGCACCTCGGCCCCATAGGCGGAGGCAAGCTCCGTCGCCGCTTTCTCGAAGGCGTCCGCCACGGCCACCAGCTTGGCCTGCGGGTTTGAGGCTACGGCGCGGGCATGCACCTTGCCGATACGGCCGGCGCCGAGAAGAGCGAAGCGGAGAGTCATGGAATGTCCTTTGAGGGTGGCTCTAAAACGTGTCCGCGCCGGCCGGCGCGGACGATTTGGTCTGGTCCCGTCGTGGCGCCTGGTCAGGCGGCCTGAAGCTCCGCCTGCCCGGTCTTGGCGCCGGTGATGTAAGCGACGATGTCGTTGCCGTCGGTGTCCTGCTTGCGCAAATTGGCGACGATGCGGCCGCGCCGGAAGACGACGATGCGGTCGACCAGGTCGAAGACCTGGCGCATGTTGTGGCTGATCAGGATCAGCGGCTCGCCGTTCTCCTTCAGCGTGCGGATGATGTTTTCGACCTGCGCCGTTTCCTGCACGCCGAGCGCTGCGGTCGGCTCGTCCATGATGATCAGCTTGGAGGCGAAGGTTGCGGTCCTGGCGATCGCCACGCATTGGCGCTGGCCGCCCGACATGTGGCGGATGGTGCTGGAAAGGTTCGGGATCTTCACCGCGGTGCGGATCAGCGCCGCCTCCGTCGCCCTGCGCATCGCCTTGCGGTCGAGAATCGAGAAGGGGCCGAGGTTGAAAAGCACCTTCTCCCGGCCGAGGAAGAGGTTTGACGGCACGTCGAGGTCGTCGGCCAGAGCCAGGTTCTGGAACACGGTCTCGATGCCGGCCTCGCGCGCCTCGATCGGGCCGGCGAAGTTCACTTCCTTGCCGTCGAACCAGATCTTGCCGTCGGTGCGCTGCTCGACGCCGGTGATCTGGCGCACGAAGGTCGACTTGCCGGCGCCGTTGTCGCCCATGATGGCGACATGCTCGCCCTTGCGCAGCTCGAAATTCGCCTCCTGCAGCGCGTGAACGCCGCCATAATGCTTGGTGAGGTTTTCGGTCTTCAGAACGATATCGGACATGGTCAAGCTCCTATCGCCCGGCGGCGCTGGCGCCATTGATCGAGAACGACTGCGCCGACAATGATCACGCCCTTGACCATCTCCTGGTAGTAGGCGTCGAGGCGCAGGAAGGTGAAGCCGGAAATGATAACGCCGAAGATCAGCGAGCCGATCACCGTGCCTATGATAGACCCGCGGCCGCCCGAGAGCGAGACGCCGCCGATGACCGCCATGGCGATGGCGTCGAGCTCGTACATCACGCCCATGCCGGCCTGGGCGGTGAGGTTCTTGGAGGAAAGCACCACCGCGGCGATCGAGGCGAGGATGCCGGCAATCACATAGACCAGCACCTTGTGGTTGGCGATCTTGATGCCGGACATGCGCGCGGCGTCCTCGTTGGAGCCAATGGCGTAACAATGCTTGCCGTATCGGGTGTAGCTCAGGACGAGCTGGAACAGGATCGCCAGTGAAATGAAGATGATGACCGGCATCAGCCCCTTGCCGATGGCCGCGAAGCTGTCGGTCGGGAACGAGATCGGTTGGCCCTTCGACCACCATTTGGCGATGCCGCGCGCCGTGACCATCATGCCGAGCGTGGCGATGAACGGCGGAATGCGGGTGTAGGCGATCAGGGCGCCGTTGATCAGGCCGGCAATCAGCCCGCAGCCGATCGCGACCAGCAGCGGCACGATGACCGGCAGGTCGGTCCAGCCATAGGCGATGAACATCGCCTTGGGGTTGGGATTGCCGTTGACGGTCGCAACCTGCGCGAAACTCATGGCGATCATGGCGGTGGCGCCGACGATCGAGCCCGAGGACAGGTCGATGCCGCCGCAGATGATGACCTGCGTGACGCCGATGGCTATGATGCCGACGATCGACACCTGCAGGATGATGATCTGCAGCCGCTGCTCGTTGAAGATAGCATCGACGTTATCGCGGGTGTTGAAGAGGAAGCTGTCGCCGAGGAAGACGCGGCCGATCAGCTCGAATGCGCCGACCAGGATGACCAGCGCCAGAAACACGTTGAACTCGGCAGGCCAGGGGCGCTTCTTGGCGTCATAGCTCAGCCCGCCAATGCCATGCGATGTCTGTGACACGTCTTCTTCCTCCGAATGACCGCGCCCGCTCTCCCGCCCGGTCGGGCGGGAGAAGGAAGGGAGCGACGCTGCTCTGTCTGCAGCCGATTTCAGCCAACTCGATGCGTCGGAGCGCCGCTCCAGGGTTTGTCCTCACGCAAGTCCGTATGGAAAACTTCCTGGAATTGCGTTGGCGCGGCGTCAGTTCTTCTTCAGGAACTTGTCGATGTTCGCCGGCGTCACGAGCTGGAAGGGGATGTAGACCTTGCGCTCCACCTTCTCGCCCTTGGAGAGCTTCAGCGCCGCATCGAGCGCGCCCGCGCCTTGGCCAGCCGCATCCTGGAAGACCGTGACGTCGAGATCGCCCGCCTGCATCGCGGCCAGCGCGTCCTGGGTTGCGTCGACGCCGCCGACCACGACCGACTTCATGTCGATATTGGCGGCCTTCATCGCCTGGATGGCGCCGATGGCGCTTTCGTCATTGTTGGCGATGACGCCGTCGAACGGCTTGCCGGACGACAGCCAGTTGGTCATCAGGTTCTGCGCTTCGTCACGCTTCCAGTTCGAGGTCTGCTTGTCGATGATCTTGATGAAGTTGCAGTCCGGCGTGGCAATCACTTCATCGATATCCTTGGTGCGCTGCACCGCCGCCTGATTGGAAAGCTCGCCCATGATCACATAGACATTGGCTTCCTTCTTGCCGGCTTCCTTGAACAGCCGGCAGATTTCCTTGGTCTCGAGCGTGCCGGACTCGGCCTCATTGGACGCGACGAAAGCCTGGTTGTCGGGCAGCTTGTCGACATTGACCGGCTCGCGGTTGACATAGACCAGCGGGATCTTGGCCGCGGCCGCCGCATCCGACATCGCCTGGGTGGCCGAAGTGTCGACCGGGTTGACGATGATCGCGTCGACGCCGGAAGCGGCGAAGTTCTTGATCTGGTCGAGCTGCTTGGCCACGTCGTTCTGCGCGTCCTCGACCTGCAGTTCGACGCCGTCCATGCCCTTGGCCTGTGCGATCATGCCGTTGCGCAGCACGGTCAGGAAATTGTCGTCGAAAAGAGCCATCGAGACGCCGATCTTGGCGGCGAAGGCGGACGAACACATCAGCGCCGAAAGCGCGACGCCCAAAAGCAGTTTCTTCATTTTAGTTTCTCCTCCACTTGGTGTCCGGCTGCACCGATTGAACCGGAATCCCCGATGTTACCGGGGAATCTCTCCCATGGCCCTTCCGGCGGCGTTTTCCTCGCATAATGGAACGCCTGGTCCTCTGTTTGAAACAGATGTTCCGGAACGAAAGAACCAAAATACCCAGTTGGTGAAATATTTATTCCATTTCGCTTGCAGCCGTCAAGGGAGATTCGAAATGGACGTGCCGGTTTTTCGATGGAGGCAAGCGTGCAGCGCCCTCGCGGCCGGGCATGCAAACGTGCTGCGGCGGACTTCCGGGCGATTTCACGGCGCGAAAGAATTCCATCAGCCTGATGGATCACATCATTCCGACGGGAGGCGGCTTAGATGTTTTCCGGCAGATAGATGTCGAAGGGGAGAAAAGTCTGGCCGGGCGCATTGGCGGCGCCGGTCTCGATGGCATGCGCCATCAGCCCGACAAGCTCGCGGCAGAGCGCCGCCAGCGGGGTCGAGATCACCATGGTCAGGATGTTGTCGGCAAGTGCCGCGCGCGACTCCGCATTGATCTCGTTGCAGACGACCACCGGCATATGCGCCGGCTTCGCCGCCCTCAACGCCGCGACCGCGCCCTCCATGCCGCCGCCAGCGACGTAGCAGCCGGCAAGGTCGGGATGCCGAGCCAGAAGCTCGAGCATCGCATCATGCGTCACCTGGTTGGCCTCCAGGTTGACCAGCGTCTCCATCACAGTGAAATCCGGCGCATGCTCGCGAAAATAGGAGCGGAAGCCGATCTCGCGCAGCTCGTGACCATGAAAACGGTGGCTGCCGACGAAAAGCGCGACCTTGCCTGGCTTGCTGGCGGCCTTGGCGATCATCCAGGCCGCGGTGCGTCCGACCTTGCGGTTGTCGAGCCCGACATAGCCTTCACGGATGCCGGCGGCGAAGTCGGAGAGCAGCGAAAAGACCGGCTGCCCTCGCGCCTTCAGCGCCTCCACCGCCGCCGTCAGCGTCGGATGATCCGGACCGACCACGGCGATGGCCCTGGATTTCGCCGCCAGCTTGCGCATCTGGGCGGCGATCTCATCGGGCGCCAGCGAAGCGGCGAAGTCGATCGTCGCAGTGCCTCGGAAACGTTGCGATTGCGAGACGGCAAGCTCCAGCTCGCGCGCGAAATCGCCGTAGAAAACGTCATTGCCGCGCAGCAGCAGGAAGCCGAGACGATATTCGGGCAACTCCTGGCGCATGCGCTGCCTGATCAGGCCAGCGGCGTGATAGCCGATGTCGGTCGCCGCCTCGTAGACGCGACGCGCCGTCTCCTCGCGCACCGGCAGGCGATTGTTCAACACCCGGTCGACCGTGGCGACGCTGAAGCCTGAAACGCGCGCGAGATCGGTGATTGTCGGCCGCTTTGCCATGAGTGCTCCATCGCTTGCCCGACTCAGATTAGCCCAATCTGATAGAAAATGATAGAATCTATCTTTGTGACATTGAGGCTATCATGACTTGGCGCTATGGTGAAGTCGAAGCCAGCCATGGGCAAGGCGCGGCATTGCCGAGGGCCATTCGCCAGGTGCTGATGGAGGACCCCGCAATGACGGCAATCACGTCTCCGGCGCCGTCCGGACGCGACTACAGCCTGACCGGCCGCGACGCCAAGCGCGCGGTCGAGAACGGTCTTTCGGCGGCCCAGTGGTACCACACCGAGATCCCGCGCAAGCAGATGAAGGAGCTGATGCAGCGCTCCGACCAGCCCGCTATCCGAGACACCATCGTCTGGCTCGGTGCGCTGTTCCTCAGTGGCGCGGGCGGCGCTTGGTTCTGGGGCAGCTGGTGGTGCGTGCCGTTCTTCTTTGTCTATGGCACGCTCTACGGTTCCTCGACCGACTCCCGCTGGCACGAATGCGGTCACGGCACCGCCTTCCGCACCCAATGGATGAACGATGCGGTCTACCAGCTCGCCTGCTTCATGATCATGCGCAATCCGGTGACCTGGCGCTGGAGCCATACACGCCACCACACCGACACCATCATCGTCGGCCGCGACCCGGAGATCGCCGTCATGCGACCGCCGGACCTTTTGCGCGTTGTGCTGAATTTTTTCGGCGTGCTCGATGCTTGGCATGCGATGACCGACATGGTGCGCAATGCCGCCGGCGTCATCAGCGCCGCAGAACAGACCTTCATCCCGGAACAGGAGCAGCCCAAGGCCATCCGCATCGCCCGTATTTGGCTCGCCATCTATGTCGCGACCATCGCGCTGGCGCTCTATCTGCATTCATGGCTGCCGCTGATGCTCGTCGGCCTGCCCCGCCTCTACGGCGCCTGGCATCACGTCATGACCGGGCTGCTGCAGCATGGCGGGCTGGCCGACAATGTCATCGACCATCGGCTGAACAGCCGCACCGTCTACATGAACCCGATCAGCCGGTTCATCTACTGGAACATGAACTACCATGTGGAGCACCACATGTTCCCGATGGTGCCCTACCACGCGCTGCCCAAGCTGCATGAGCTGATCAAGCACGATTTGCCGGCGCCGACGCCGTCGATCCTGGCCGGCTACCGCGAGATGATCCCGGCCTTCCTGCGCCAGCTGCGCAACGAGGACTACTTCCTCAAGCGCGAGCTGCCGCCGACGGCAAAGCCCTACCGGGAAGAGCTCCACAACGACAATCCGGTAGCGGCCGCGGCCGAGTGACCGGATCCGACACAACCGACAACGAAGAATTTCGCCGGAGGACGACATGAGCGACTGGGTCGAGGCCTGCGCGGCCGGAGACATCGACGAGGAGGACGTAATGCGGTTCGATCATGCCGGCCGCACCTACGCCATCTATCGCAGCCCGGAGGACGAGTATTACGCGACCGACGGCCTGTGCTCGCATGAGAAAGTGCATCTGGCCGATGGGCTGGTGATGGACGACATCATCGAGTGTCCAAAACACAATGGCCGCTTCAACTACAAGACCGGCGACGCGCGCGGGGCGCCGGTCTGCGTCAATCTCAAGACCTATCCGGTCAAGGTCGACGCTGGCAAAGTCCTCATTCAGCTTGGGTGACGGAATGGCGGGAGGAATGGTCATCATCGGCGCCGGCGAGTGCGGCGGTCGTGCCGCGCTTACCCTGCGCGACCTTGGTCATGAAGGGCCGGTGACGCTGGTCGGCGACGAGCCGCATCTGCCCTATGAACGGCCGCCGCTGTCGAAGGAGGCGATGACCAGCGAGGCGCCCCTCATCAAGGCGATCGCCAGCGACGAGCTTTTGGCCGAACGCTCGATCCGCCACATCCATTCCGTTCGGGCCGTCGCTATCGACCGCGCCGCGCATCTCGTGCGCCTCTCCGACGGCTCTTCGCTTGGCTATGGCAAGCTGCTGCTCGCGACCGGGTCCGTGCCGCGCAAGCTGCCGATGCCTGGTCTGGGCGGCCGCTGCGTTTATCTCAGGACCTTCAACGACGCGCTCGCGATCCGCGCCCATCTTAAGCCGGAGAACCGCGTCGCCATCATCGGCGGCGGTTTCATCGGCCTCGAGCTTGCCGCTTCGGCGCGCAAGCTAGGCGCAACGGTCACGGTGCTCGAGGCTCAGCCGCGCATCCTGATGCGCGGCGTGCCGGCCGAGGTCGCTGAAATCATTCACAAGACGCATGAGGCCGAAGGCGTGAAGGTGCTTACCGGCCAAGGCATCACGGCGATTGCCGATGACGGCACGCAAGTTCGTATCACGCTTGCCGACGGGCAGGAAATCGTCGCCGATCTTGCCGTGATCGGCATCGGCGCGGTGCCGGTGACGGCGCTCGCCGCCGAAGCAGGACTTGCGATCGACAACGGTATCGCCGTCGATGAGAACCTTTGCACCGCGGATCCGGATGTTTTTGCCGCCGGCGACTGCTGCTCGTTCCCGCTCGCCGTCTATGGCGGCCGGCGCGTGCGGCTGGAAGCCTGGCGCAACGCGCAAGAGCAGGGCGCGCTCGCCGCGAAAAACATGCTGGGCGCCAACGAGGCGCATGCCGCGGTGCCATGGTTCTGGTCGGATCAATATGGGCTCACGCTGCAGATCGCCGGGCTTTCGGACGAAGGCCGCTCGACCGTACGGCGCGACCTCGACGACGGCGCCTTCATTCTGTTCCACCTGGCCGAGGACGGCAGGCTGGTCGCCGCCAGCGGCATCGGGCCCGGCAATGCGGTGGCGCGCGACATACGGTTGGCCGAGATGCTGATCGCGAAGCGGGCGACGCCCGCGCCTGAGGCGCTCGGCTCGCAATCGGTCAAGCTGAAGTCGCTGCTGGCGGCATAGGCCCGAGTAATCGCTGGAAACGAGGGAATCCACGGACATGGCACGCAACAGACCGACCGTCGCCGATTTGCAATTGCTGAAGGGCAAGCGCCAGCTTTCGAAGCTGCGCGTTTTCTCGCTGGAGGAGGCCGAGGCCGCCGAGCGTGCCGGAATCGACATCATCTCGGTCCCCTATGATCTTATCTTCGATCCGCGTTTTCGCGACGCCGCGCCCACCTGCTTTGCCATTCCCGGCGACGAACGCATCAAGCTGGGCGCAACCACCGACGAGATCCTGCGCATGGCGGTGAAGCTGCGCGCGGCCAGCGCCGACGCCATGTATTGCGCGGCCAGCCTGCAGACCATCCGCCGGCTGCGCGACGAGCATATTCCGGTCTGCGGTCACGTCGGGCTGATCCCGGCGCATGCGACCTGGACGGGCGGCTTCAAGGCGGTCGGCAAGGCGGCCGAAAGTGCTGCCTTCGTCTGGAAGCAGGTCAAGGACCTTGAAGCCGCCGGCGCCTTCGCCGCCGAGATCGAAGTTGTGCCGGCGTCGGTTGCAAGCGCGATCTCGCGGCGGACGCCGCTGATCATGATTTCGATGGGCGCGGGCGCCGGCTGCGACGCGCAATATCTATTCGCGGAAGACGTGCTCGGCAGCAATCGCGGCCATTATCCGCGCCATGCCAAGCGCTACCGCGACTTCGCGGCGGAATTCGACCGCCTGCAGAGCGAGCGCATCGCGGCCTTCCGCGAATATGCCGACGATATCCAGTCGGGCGCCTATCCAGAGCCGCGGCACATGGTCGAGGCGGATGCCGGCGAAATGCGCAAGTTCGAGGCGTTTCTCGCCTCGGAAGGCTACTGAGCCACGCGGCTCAGCCGGCTAGAACAGCGTCTTCAGCTCGTCCAGCTTGTCGTTGACCAGCCAGCCGTAATAATTCTCCTCGGGCAGCTTTTCCGGTTCCCCGGCAGCGCGACGCTTCTCGTTCTCCTCCTCCAACGCATAGGCGCGCTGCTCGGGGTTGCCGACATTGTAGAGCGTGGCGGTCAGGCCCGGATTGTGCGAGATGTCGAAGCCGGCGATGCTGTTGTAGGCGTCGATCGACTTCCTGATGGTCGCAGCGACGTAAGGCAGCGTGAGGTCGGGATCCATGATGGTCTTGTAGACCGTGTTCGGATCATTGACGTCGAGCTCGGGCAGGCCGGAGACCTTGTGCACGAGATCGCTCATCTGCAGCGCCGTCAGCGGGTTGAGCTGGCCGAGTCCGAAAGTCTGGCCGGCATAGTAGGGCTGGAAGAAAGTGGCTCCGAAGCGGTCGTTGGGGAAGCTGGTCCCGCCGACGGTCTTGCCACGGAAGGAATGGTTCCACACCTGCTCGCGGCATTCCCAGAGATCGTAGCTGTCGGTTATGGCGGCGCATTTCTGGAATTGCGGCCGCTCAACGAAATCGCTGACGTCCTCCCCTTCATAAGCGAAGGTGAGCTTGCTCGACAGGTAGGACATTGCCTTGACGTAATAGGTCTGCAGCCGATCATAGGCGTCGACATTGTAGGTGTGCTCGCCGACGATGGCGCCGACGATGTGCATCGGATCGATGTCGTAGGCGGCCGCCACTTTCCTGATCTTGGCGCGCAGCTCGGCATCGTTCTGCAAGAGCGCGTAGACCTTGCGATACTTGGCCTGGAAGGTGGTGTTGGTGGCCTGGGTGCGCCGGCTGGAAGCGCCCGGAATATCCGGCTGCACGCTGTTGCGATTACCCGGCGGCACCATGGTCGCCGCGTTCGCCGTTGCCACCGCCGCAGCCAATGCCAGCCCAACAAAAAGAAGTATGCGTTTCTTCATCCACCGCCGCCTTCAAGTCGGCGGCAAACTAGGTAAAGCGAGTGGGAGAGTCGAGACGAGGCAAGCTTCCGACGGGACGAAAGGTGGCCAGATGGTACCATCTGGCCACACATCGCCGGGCTCGCCCGTTAGAGGATGAACCGTGACAGGTCGGTGTTGCGCGAGAGATCGCCGACATGCTTCTGCACGTAGTCGGCATCGATGGTGACCGCCGTGCCGTGGCGGTCCGGCGCGTCGTAGGAAATCTCGTCCAGCACCCGCTCCATCACCGTCTGCAGGCGTCTGGCGCCGATATTCTCGACATTGGCGTTGAGGTCGACGGCAATGCCGGCGAGCGAATCGATGGCGTCGTCGGTGAAGGCCAACTCGACGCCTTCGGTCTTCATCAGCGCAATATACTGCTTGATGAGGCTGGCCTCCGTTTCGGTGAGAATGCGGACGAAATCCTGCTTCTCCAGGGCACGCAATTCGACCCGGATCGGCAAGCGGCCCTGCAGCTCCGGAAGCAGGTCCGAAGGCTTGGAGACGTGGAACGCGCCCGAGGCGATGAAAAGAATATGGTCCGTCTTGATCGGCCCGTATTTCGTCGCAACGGTGGTGCCTTCAACCAGCGGCAGCAGATCGCGCTGAACGCCTTCACGCGAGGGACCGCCCGAAATGTCGCTCCTGGCCGCGATCTTGTCGATCTCGTCCAGGAACACGATGCCGTCATTCTCCGCCGATTCCAGCGCCTGGCGAACCACCTCGTCCTGGTCGAGCAGCTTGTCGGACTCGTCATTGATCAGAAGCGCGTAGGATTCCTTCACGGTCGTCTTGCGGGACTTGGTCTTCCTGCCGCCCATCGCCTTCGACAGCATGTCGTTGATGTTGAGCACGCCGATATTGGCGCCCGGCATGCCGGGGATCTCGAAGCCCGGCATGCCGCCGGTGCCGGTGTCCGCCACCTCGATCTCGATCTCCTTGTCGTCGAGCTCACCGTCGCGCAGCCGCTTGCGGAAGCTGTCGCGCGTGGCCGGGCTCGCGGTCTTGCCGACCAAAGCTTCGAGCACGCGCTCTTCGGCATTGATGTGAGCGCGCGCCTTGACGTCCTCGCGCATCTTCTCGCGCGTCAGCCCGATGGCGACCTCGACGAGATCGCGCACGATCTGCTCGACGTCGCGGCCGACATAGCCGACCTCGGTGAACTTGGTGGCCTCGACCTTGACGAAAGGCGCGCCGGCCAGCCGCGCCAGCCGGCGCGAGATCTCGGTCTTGCCGACGCCGGTCGGGCCGATCATGAGGATGTTCTTGGGCATCACCTCTTCGCGCATCTGGCCCTCCAACTGCTGGCGGCGCCAGCGGTTGCGCAAGGCGATCGCCACGGCGCGCTTGGCGTCTTTCTGGCCGATGATGAAGCGGTCGAGTTCCGAAACGATTTCGCGGGGAGAAAAGGTGCTCATATTACTCAAATTCCACTTTGCCACTGCCTGATGGACTCGAACGGATGCAGCAGCATGATCACGTTGAGCGTCAGATTGTCCCGGATGATGTAGCCCGTGCCGAATTCGAAAATGAGCGCCAGGGCCACGATCACCCATATAGGGAGCTTTCGCGCCATCACAAATCCGAGCGCCATGAACAGCGTGTCGGACACCGAATTGATGATGCTGTCGCCGTAATAGTTGAGGGAGATAGTGCCGGCGCGGTAGCGGTCGATGATGAAGGGGCTGTTCTCCAGGAGTTCCCAGCCGCCCTCGATGAGGACGGCGAAAGCCAGCCTCAGCCCGACGGGCGAGCGCGGGAACAGAGCCCAGGCCAGCGCATAGAACAGGAAGCCATGGATGATGTGCGAGAAGGTGTACCAGTCGGCGATGTGCTGGGAATTCTCCGAGCTATTCACCACACCGTGCCAGAGCTTGACGTAGCCGCAGGTGCAGATCGGCGGATGGCCCATGCCGTAGAGAATGCCGGCCTGGAAAACGACGAGAGCCAGCACCAGCAGCAGCCCCATGCGCCAGCTGTCTTCATAGGCCGACAGCGTCTTGTCTCCCCCGGATGCGGTCATTGTGATCAGTCCCCCTCTTGTTGGTCGATTTCGGCCGCATCGACGGCCATCAGCACGACGTCCCCATATTCCGAATGCCTGCGGCCGATCGGCCTGAAGCCGGCCTTTTCATAGGCGCGGATGGCGCGGCCATTGCCGGGATGTGGATCGATGACGACGCGCGGCGCGCCTTCCTCGAACAGTTCCGCGACGAACTGGCGGACGATGGCCGAGCCGTGGCCGATGCCGACCAGGTCCGGCGGCCCGATCGACAGATCGATACCCAGCGTGCCGAACGGCTGGTCGGCGTAAGGATGGTTGTCCTCGAGATGCGGATCGTAGCTCTGCAGATAGGCGATCGGCTTGCCGCCCAATTCGACGATCAGCGGCTCCACCGAAACCGACCCGATATGCTCGCGTATCTCGGCGATCTCCTTTTCCGGATCGCCCCACCATTCGGCGATATGCGGCTCGGCAAGCCAGCGGGCGATCATCGGCAGATCGTTTTGGGTGACCGGCCGAAAATCGTAGCTGTCTTCCTGTTCGACCATGATCTGTTCCAGAAGCCGATTCCCACTTTTCGGGATCATGGCCGGCCGCCTAGGCGGCATCGAGCGTTTCGACGACGAAGCTGCTGTTGGTGTAGACGCAGATGTCGGCGGCGATCTGCATCGCCCTGCGGGCGATCTCCTCGGCGTCCTTGTCGGTGTCCATCAGCGCGCGGGCGGCGGCGAGCGCGTAGTTGCCGCCGGAGCCGATGGCCATGACGCCATGTTCTGGCTCGAGCACGTCACCGGTGCCGGTCAGCGCCAGCGAGACCGACTTGTCGGCGACCAGCATCATCGCTTCCAGGCGGCGCAGGTAGCGGTCGGTGCGCCAGTCCTTGGCGAGCTCGACGCAGGCGCGGGTCAGTTGGTCAGGATATTGTTCGAGCTTGGCTTCGAGGCGTTCTAGGAGGGTGAAGGCGTCGGCGGTGGCGCCGGCAAAACCGGCAATGACACTGCCGCCCTTGCCGATGCGGCGCACCTTGCGGGCGTTGCCCTTCATGATGGTCTGGCCAAGGCTGACCTGGCCGTCGCCGGCGATGACAACCTTGCTGCCCTTGCGCACGGTGACGATGGTCGTGGCGTGCATGGTCAGTTCATTCGACATTTCCTGCTCCGAGTCGCGCTATCCCTCAAAGGCGATTGGCGCGGTACGAGTGACTTTGATCGGCCATATGTATGCATAGGGCGAGTGATTGCAAACCGTCCGCGGCAAGGCCGATACAGTCCGGAATGGCAACTGGCAATCGCCGGATCATGCTGATAGAAGGCTCTCGTTTTCAAGCCCGCGCCTCTGAACAGGACAGACTGATGCCGCCCCGTTCCGCAGAAATCAGCCGCAAGACCAAGGAAACCGAGATTTCCGTATCGGTCCATGTCGACGGCACGGGTAAATCCGACATTTCGACGGGTGTCGGCTTCTTCGACCACATGCTCGATCAGCTGTCGCGCCATTCGCTGATCGACATGACGATCGAGGCCAAAGGCGATCTTCACATCGACGACCATCACACGGTCGAGGATACCGGCATTGCCATCGGCCAGGCGCTGAGCAAGGCTTTGGGGGAGCGGCGCGGCATCATGCGCTATGCCTCGATCGGGCTGGCTATGGACGAGACGCTGACCCGGGCGGCGATCGACGTTTCCGGCAGGCCGTTCCTGGTCTGGAACGTTTCCTTCTCGTCGCCGAAGATCGGCACATTCGACACCGAGCTGGTGCGCGAATTCTTCCAGGCGCTGGCGCAGAACGCGGGCATAACGCTGCATGTGACCAACCACTACGGCGCCAATAACCATCATATTGCGGAAACCTGCTTCAAGGCCGTGGCCAGGGCGCTGCGCGTGGCGCTGGAGCCTGACCCGCGCCAGCCCGATGCGGTGCCGTCCACCAAGGGATCCCTGAAAGGATAACCCTATGGCCATCTATGTCGTGATGGAGCCGCCTGCGGGGGGCAACGAGAAGGACGCCGCCCTAGTGCGCGACAGCTTCACCTGGCTCGGCTTCCTGTTCTCGCCGATCTGGCTCGCCTGGCACCGCCTCTGGATCGAGGCCCTGCTCACCTTCGCGGCCATGGCGGCGTTGTCCATGCTCGGCGAGAAACTAAGGCTTGAATGGGCTGGATCGGCGCTCTCGCTGCTGGTGTCGCTCTATATCGGCTTCGAAGGCCAGGCCCTGCGGATCGCGGCGCTCCGCCGCCGCGGCTGGCGGGAATGGGGCGTCGTCGAGGCCGGCAGGCTCGGCGATGCCGAGGTCCGTCACGCGCTCGAAGCCAGCGAGCGCACGCAGGAACAGGCGCCGATGCCGCACATCGTGCCCGACACCAACCTGGCGCGGCCGGCGCAGACGGGCATGGCGCTGGGGCTGACCCATACGCCGGGAAGGCCCTGACATGCGGGTAGCGATCATCGACTATGGGTCGGGCAATCTGCGCTCGGCCACCAAGGCCTTCGAGCGCGCCGCGCATGAGGCGGGCATCGCCGCGACCATCGATCTCACCGCCGACGCCGAGCGGGTGCGCAGCGCCGACCGCATCGTCCTGCCGGGCGTCGGCGCCTATGCCGACTGCGCGGCCGGCCTGCATGCCGTCACCGGCATGTGGGAAGCGGTGGAAGAGGCGGCGCTTCGCAAAGGGCGGCCGTTCCTCGGCATCTGCGTCGGCATGCAATTGATGTCGGAACGCGGGCTGGAAAAGACCGTCACCGAGGGTTTTGGCTGGATTGCCGGCGACGTCAAGGAAATCACGCCGAAGGATCCGGCACTAAAGATCCCGCAGATCGGCTGGAACACGATCGAGCTCGCGCGCAAGCATCCGCTGTTTTCGGGCATCGAGACCGGTCCGAAAGGGCTGCACGCCTATTTCGTCCATTCCTACCACCTGGATGCGAGGAACCCGGCCGAGGTGCTGGCGACGGCCGACTATGGCGGGCCGGTGACGGCGGCCGTTGCCCGCGACAACTTTGCCGGCACGCAGTTCCATCCCGAGAAAAGCCAGGCGCTCGGCTTGGCGCTGATCACCAATTTCCTGAATTGGAGGCCCTGAATGAGCAAGAAGGGCTACTGGATCGCCATGATCGATGTCCGCGACCCGGACACCTACAAGAAATACATCGAGGCCAACGCGAAGGCCTTCGCCAAATTTGGCGCGAAGTTTGCTGTTCGGGCCGGCCGCCATACCGACCCGGAGGGGGCAACGGGAAACCGCCATGTCGTGGTGGAGTTCGATTCTTACGACAGGGCGCTCGCCTGCTATCAGTCGCCCGAGTACCAGGAAGCCTTGAAATTCCGGCTGGCGGCATCGACCGGCCACTTCGCCATCGTCGAGGGCGCCTGATCGTGATCCTGTTTCCGGCAATAGACCTCAAGGACGGCAAATGCGTGCGCCTGAAGCACGGCGACATGGCAACCGCCACCATCTACAACGATGACCCGGCGGCCCAGGCACGAGCCTTCGAAGAGCAAGGCTTCGAATGGCTGCACGTCGTCGACCTCAACGGCGCCTTCAAGGGACAGAGCGTCAATTCCGCGGCGGTCGGCGCCATCCTCAAGGCGACGAAGAACCCGGTGCAGCTCGGCGGGGGCATCCGCACGCTGGCGCAGATCGAGGACTGGCTGGACCGCGGGCTGGCGCGAGTCATCCTCGGAACCGTGGCGGTGCGGGAGCCCGAACTGGTGAAGGAGGCATGCAGGACCTTTCCCGGCAAGGTAGCGGTCGGCATCGACGCCAAGGGCGGCAAGGTGGCGGTCGAGGGCTGGGCCGAAGCCTCGGAACTCGGCGTCATCGAACTGGCGAGGAAGTTCGAAGGTGCGGGCGTGGCCGCCATCATTTACACCGACATCGACCGCGACGGCGTGCTCTCCGGGATCAACTGGGATGCCACCATCGATCTCGCCGAGGCGGTGTCGATCCCGGTGATCGCTTCCGGCGGATTGGCCTCGATCGCCGACATCGTGCGCATGACCATGCCCGATGCGAAGCGCCTGGAGGGCGCGATCTCCGGCCGCGCGCTCTATGACGGGCGCATCGACCCGGCGG
Source organism: Mesorhizobium sp. WSM3873 (assembly GCF_001672445.1). NCBI lineage: Bacteria > Pseudomonadati > Pseudomonadota > Alphaproteobacteria > Hyphomicrobiales > Phyllobacteriaceae > Mesorhizobium > Mesorhizobium sp. WSM3873. Next base: position 74,246 of record NZ_LYTM01000055.1, read on the forward strand.
AGGCGCTCGCCATCCTGCGCGGCAACCACGCGGAGGCACGAGCGTGAACATCTCGATCATCCTGGCGTCCTATGACAGCGGCCACTTTCACGGCCGCTGTGGCCAAGGCCCCGATGCGCTGATCTCCGGCGGGCTGGCCGAGGCGCTGAAGCTTGCCGGTCACGACGTCGAGGTGCGCGACATCGGCAAGGTCGTCGAGGACGAGCAGGAGCGCGAGATCGGCACGGGATTTGCCGTCTGCAACGTCGTTTCGGGCGAGGTCCGCATCGCGCTGGACAATGGGCGCTTTCCCATCGTTCTGGCCGGCAACTGCCTGACCAGCGCGGGCGCGGTGGCCGGTGAAGGCGCGGACGCCATCATCTGGGCCGACCAGCATGGCGACCTCAACACGCCGGAAACCTCCACCTCCGGCTTTCTCGACGGCATGGCGCTGGCAACGGCGCTTGGATTGTGTTGGCGGCGCATGGCGGCGCAGATTCCCGGCTTCAAGCCGATCGAGCCGGCCCGCTGTGTCCTGGTCAACGCACGCGACCTCGATACGGCCGAGAAAGAGCTTTTGGAGAAGCTGCCGATCATCCGCACCGAGTGTCCGGACTGGGCAGTGGCCGCGGCGAAGCTGAAGGCCACGGGTGCCGAGCGCATTCACATGCATGTCGACCTCGACGTGCATGATCCGGAAACGCTGCAGGCCAATCGTTACGCAACGCTCGGCGGCCCGGCGCCGGAGCAGGTCCGCACCGCGATGTGCGGCTTTGCCGGCCCGCTCAGCATCGCCGGACTTACCATTTCCGCCTACGATCCGGCGTTCGACCCGAAGGGCGAGGTGCCGCCGCAGGTCGGCGAGCTGGTGGTCGACCTTTTGTCGACCATGGAGGGGCGCTGATGCTGAAAGCCCGCGTCATTCCCTGTCTCGACGTCAAGAACGGCCGCGTGGTCAAGGGCGTCAATTTCGTCGACCTGGTCGATGCCGGCGATCCGGTCGAGGCGGCGAAGGCCTATGACGAGGCGGGCGCCGACGAGCTCTGCTTCCTCGACATCACCGCATCGTCCGACAATCGCGAGACGATCTTCGACGTGGTCGCCCGCACGGCCGAACAATGTTTCATGCCGCTCACCGTCGGCGGCGGCGTGCGCCAGGTGGCCGACATCCGAAGGCTGCTTCTGGCCGGCGCCGACAAGGTATCGATCAACACGGCAGCGGTGAAGAACCCGGATTTCGTCGCGGAGGCTGCCGACAAGTTCGGCAACCAGTGCATCGTCGTCGCCATCGACGCCAAGAAAGTATCGGCTGCCGGCGAGGCCGATCGCTGGGAGATCTTCACGCATGGCGGGCGCGAGAAGACCGGCATCGACGCGGTCGAGTTCGCCAAGAAGATGGTCGATCGCGGCGCCGGCGAGATCCTGCTGACCTCGATGGACCGCGACGGCACCAAGGCCGGCTACGATATCGCGCTGACCCGCGCGATCGCCGATGCCGTGCGTGTGCCGGTCATCGCTTCGGGCGGCGTCGGCACGCTTGATCACATGGTGGAAGGCATCCGCGATGGCCATGCCGCCGCCGTGCTTGCCGCCTCGATCTTTCATTTCGGCACCTACACCATCGCCGAGGCCAAGGCGCATATGGCGGGCGCCGGCCTGCCGATGCGGCTGGACTCGACCGTGCATCGGACTTAAACCACTGCTATGGCTCAATTTTCGCTCGCCGAGCTGGAAACGATAATCCATCAGCGCGCCCATTCCGGCGACCCGGACTCATGGACGGCAAAACTGTTCGCCAAGGGCATGGACAAGGCGGCGCAGAAGCTCGGCGAGGAAGCGGTCGAGGCGGTGATCGCCGCCATTCGCGGCGACAGGCAGGCCCTCGTTTCAGAAAGCGCCGATCTTCTATATCATTGGCTGGTCGTCCTCGCGATCGCGGGCATTCCGCTGCAGGACGTGATGAAGGAGCTCGAGGGCCGCACCGGCCGCTCGGGCGTCGCCGAAAAGGCGTCCCGGCCCCGGGGCTGACCGCTAAAGACGGATAGAGCATGATGTCGTCCGAAAACCGCTCCACACTTTTCGGCATCATGCTCTAGGAGGGCAGGAGACTCGATGGACCAGCTTGCTCCGACCGAGAAATACTCCCCCTTTCGTTTCTTCTCGGCCGAGCAATGGTCACAGTTCCGCGCCGACACGCCGCTCACGCTGACCGAGGACGAGATCGACCGGCTGCGTTCGCTCAACGACCCGGTCGACCTCGAAGAGGTCAAGCGCATCTACCTCTCGCTTTCCCGTCTGCTTTCGGCGCATGTCGAGGCGAGCCAGCTGCTTTTCAGGCAGCGCCAGGCCTTCTTCAACGCGCAGGACGTCGTCAAGACGCCGTTCATCATCGGCATCGCCGGCTCGGTCGCGGTCGGCAAATCGACCACCGCCCGCGTGCTCAAGGAACTGCTGGCGCGCTGGCCGTCGAGCCCGAAGGTCGATCTCATCACCACCGACGGCTTCCTCTTGCCGAACGAGATCCTGCGCCGCAACAATCTGATGGAGCGCAAGGGCTTTCCAGAAAGCTACGACGTCGGCGCCCTGCTCCGCTTCCTGTCCGGCATCAAGTCGGCGCAGCGCGACGTCCGGGCCCCGGTCTACTCGCACCTGACCTACGACGTCATTCCGGGCGAGTTCGTCACCATCGACAGGCCGGACATTTTGATCTTCGAAGGCATCAATGTTTTGCAGCCGGGCAAGCTGCCGAAGGACGGCAAGATCGTGCCGTTCCTGTCGGATTTCTTCGACTTCGCCATCTATATCGATGCCGACGAGAAGCTGATCCACCAGTGGTACACCCAGCGCTTCATGCGACTGCGCGAGACTGCCTTCCGCAACCCGGACTCCTTCTTCCACCGCTATTCGCAGCTGTCGGAGGATGCCGCCCGCGCCATCGCCGAGGGCCTGTGGAGCAACATCAACCTGAAGAATTTGCGCGAGAACATCCTGCCGACCAGGGCGCGCGCCGACCTCATCCTGCGCAAAGGCGCCAACCACCTGGTCGAAGAGGTGGCATTGCGGAAACTCTGATCGAATCCAGCGGACCGGCGCCTAAAGCGCATGGCCTGGCGCCGATTCAAGCGACGCGTTTTCAAATTGGTCTTTGTTCTTAGCCGGCGGCAGCTTCGATAAGGAGCCGGGTCTCAGCAGACCGTAGCGGCCGCCACGGGACGGTTGACGGCTCCGACCGGCATGTTCGGCACGAGGCGACGGTCGGCGGGGATCAGCTTGCGAGCGACGACGTAAATCACAGACACGACGACGACGGCTACATAGCTGTCTATTGCATAGTGCCATGCCAGATAGACCGAGCTGACAGCAACAAAGGCTACGTAGAGCAGAGCGAAGACGCCGAGCAGGCGGCTGTATTCGCGCACGAATAATGCATTGAGCATCGCAAGGCCGACGTGAACGCTGGGAAACGCCGAGATACCCGTGGCAAAACCGGTCTGCTTGGCCTCATACAGCGACCATAGATACTGCTGGTAGGCGGCAGCGGAGTTGCTCGACCCAGCCCCGCGGGCCAGGAATGCAAGCTGTTCACCAAACCGCGCCGTGTCTCCCGTGACCGCGCCGTAAAATGCCGGACCCGCCGAGAGGAACAGCGCCGCCAGGATGTTCCCGACAACAATCCAGACTGCCATAAAGCAGGCGAGATAGCGCGTTCGGACCGATGCCACCATGGGCGATGTCGCGACGAAGAACAAGCCGACGAAATTCAGCAGAAACCAGAAGACGTTGTAGTTCCATTCTATTATGGCGCGCACCAGATCACTTTCGGCCACGGAGTAGAGCCAGCGCCACGGATCGGCGCCCAAATGGAGGAAAGCGTCGATGTCGGCGTGCAGGACATCGAATTGAAAACCGCCTTGCCAGGCCGACATTCCGTTTTTCACTGAAGTGAAATTGCCCTGAAAGATCATGAGCGCCATCAGAAGGCACAATCCCGATAGCGAGTATGCCAACCGCCCGGTCGAAAACACTCTTTTCGCAGCCAAACGTCGCCGGGAATTGAAGCGATGCATAATGAGAATTGCGTCGGCAAGGATGGCTATTGTGGGAAGTGCGAAGCCGTTGAGAGAAATCCAGGACCCGAAATATATCGAGAACGCGAGGCGGTTGGCGGCGCCAATCGCGTTCAGAAAGATCAGCCCGGCCAAAACATAAATGACGATGGCCAGATAGAGGCCCGAATCCCTGCGAACGAGTTGGGCTGCCTCCGTGACGATTGCCCACAGGCCGCGGAGGACCGAATAGCTTTGCGTCATTGCCGAGCCCCAAGCTGCAATAGCTGCCCGTCTTTATGAGGAAAACTTCTAGATTTCGTTAGCTTGCGGGCACCGTTACCCGCCGCAGCGTCAGATTGATACGGCCGCCACTCCTCAACAGCGCCGAGGTCGCCGGGTAGATGCGGTCGACGCCGTGGAAACAGAGGCGTCCCTCGCCGCCAAGCACGACGACATCGCCGCTCTTCAGCCTGAACGATTTGGTGCCGCCTTCGCGCGTGGTGTGACCGATCCGAAACAGGCAGTCGTCGCCGAGCGACACCGAAACGACGGGTGCTGCGAAATCCTGCTCGTCGCGGTCCTGGTGCAGGCCCATCTTGGCCTCGCTCGAATAGAAATTGACGAGGCAGGCTTCCGGCGCGTGCGGACAGGCCGACACCTCGCGCCACACTTTTAGCAGGGCTTGGGGGATGGGCGGCCAGGGCTCGCCTGTCACCGGGTGCATCGGCTGGTAGCGATAGCCGCGCTCGCGGTCGGTCACCCAACCGAGCGCGCCGCAATTGGTCATGCGCACGCTCATCTCCTTGCCGGTGCGCGGCATGGCAGGCACGTAAAGCGGCGCCGCCTGCACGACGCGCCTGATCTCCTCGACCAGCGCTTCCTGCTCCGTGCGCGGCAGATACCCCGGCATATGGCGAACGCCCTTGGGCAGAACGAGCATGGCATTCGATCCGATCAGTTCGTCCGAGCATGCCACCGGCAGAACGGCTTCGCGACCCGAAAGCGGCCGTCGTCGGATGTCGGCCCCTAGTCGCTTTCAACCCGGCCGCGCAGCTTCTTCACCGTCGAGCGCCCGGCCTTGGTCTTGAGGCGCCGCTCGACGGCGCCCTTTGAAGGCTTCGTCTTCTTGCGCGGCGGCGGCGGCGGCTCGGCCGCCTTGGCGACCAGTGCCGTCAACCTGGCTCGCGCGTCGGCGCGATTCTGTTCCTGAGTGCGGAAGCGCCCGGCCTCGATGACGATGACGCCATCCTTGGTGGCGCGCTGGCCGGCGAGCTTGATGGCGCGCTCCCGCACCCGCTCCGACAGGCCCGGCGCATTGGCGGCGTCGAAGCGCAGCTGGACGGCGGTCGCCACCTTGTTGACGTTCTGGCCGCCCGGCCCGGAAGAGCGGATGAAGTCCTCGTGCAGGTCGTCCGGATGGATGACCGCGTCACTGGCGATGATGATCCTGTCGTCGGCATTCATGCGCACAGTCATGGCGCGGCGGCGGGAAAAAGAAAAGGCCCGGCCGAAGCCGGGTCCTGGAGAAAGAGATGTTCGGAGCGGCAGCTATTCCGCCGCCTCCTGCAGGCGCGGTGCCGCGCCGCGGATGGCCGCGTCGACATGTGTTTCGAATTTCTCGAAGTTGGCGGCGAACATGTTGACCAGCTTGGAGGCCTGCCGGTCATAGGCCGCCTTGTCGGCCCAGGTCGAGCGCGGATCGAGAATGGCGCCGTCGACGCCCGGCACCGCCACCGGCACCTCGAAGCCGAAATTGGCATCGGTGCGGAATTCGGCGGCATTGAGCGAGCCGTCGAGCGCCGCGCCGAGCAGGGCGCGCGTCACTTTGATCGGCACGCGACGGCCGGTACCATAGGCGCCGCCGGTCCAGCCGGTGTTGACCAGCCAGCAATCGACGCCGTGGCCGGCGATCAGCTCGCGCAGCAGATTGCCGTATTCTGACGGATGGCGCGGCATGAAGGGCGCGCCGAAGCAGGTCGAGAAGGTCGCCTCTGGCTCAGTTATGCCCTTTTCGGTGCCGGCGACCTTGGCGGTATAGCCTGAAAGGAAGTGATACATCGCCTGCGCCGGCGTCAGCCGGGCGATCGGCGGCATCACGCCGAAGGCGTCGGCCGTCAGCATGATGATGTTTTTGGGATGGCTGGCGCGTCCGGTCTTCGAGGCATTGGGAATGTAGTCCAGCGGATAGGCGCAGCGCGTGTTCTCCGTGAGGCGGCCGTCGTCGAAATCCGGCACGCGGTCGGCGCCGAGCACGACATTTTCCAGCACGGTGCCGAAGCGCTGAGTGGTGGCGAATATCTCAGGCTCCGCCTCGGCCGACAGCCTGATCGTCTTGGCGTAGCAGCCGCCTTCGAAGTTGAAGATGCCGTGCGGCCCCCAGCCATGCTCGTCGTCGCCGATCAGTGTGCGCGATGGATCGGCCGACAGTGTCGTCTTGCCTGTGCCGGAAAGGCCGAAGAAGACGGCCGCGTCGCCGGCGGGTCCTTCATTGGCCGAGCAATGCATCGGCATGACACCTTTTTGCGGCAGCAGGTAGTTCAGCACGGTGAACACCGATTTCTTCATCTCGCCGGCATAGGACGTGCCGCCGATCAGCACGATCTTGCGGGTGAGATCGACCGCGATAACCGTCGCCGCGCGGGTGCCGTGGCGGGCCGGGTCGGCGCGGAAGGACGGCAGGTCGATGATCGTCATCTGCGGTACGAATTGGTCGAGCTCGGCGGCTTGCGGGCGGATCAGGAGATTGCGGATGAACAGCGAGTGCCAGGCGAATTCCGTCACGACGCGAACCGGCAGCTGGAACTCGGCGTCGGCGCCGCCGACGAGATCCTGCACATAGAGATCCTTGGCCGCAGCATGGGCGCGGAAATCGGCGAGGAGCGTCTCGAACTGCGCCGGCGAGATCGCCTTGTTGTTTTCCCACCAGACATGCGGGGCGGTGCTGTCGTCACGCACCACGAACTTGTCCTTCGGCGAGCGTCCGGTGTGCTGGCCGGTCTCGGCAACCAGCGCGCCCTGCGCGGTCAATTTCGCCTCGCCGCGGCGGATCGCTTCCTCATAGAGCTCGGCAGCGCCGAAATTATATCGCACCGTGCCCGTGGTCCTCAGGCCGATCGCGTCAATGGCGCGGTCGGGGTTGCGTTTGCCGGCTTCCGACATCAATTTCCTCTCCGGATTTTGGCCGCGTCTGACCGGTCATTGCCGGAACGCGCAAGGGACTAGTTAGGGTCAGAACCAGAAAAGGCGAATGATATCAAATCATTAATCGATTTAAAAATTTTGAAAGTTGTTTAAATCGTTTATATGTGCAAAAAATCACAGAGGTTGCCCAAAGGATTGGCAGGCTTCGTTCGTCCAATCCGGTTACGGGTGCGATCGTGTGTAGCGGCAGGCCGCCCGTGACTTCGGACAAGGCCCGTGCCACATTTTGTACCCAATTTGTCCTGCAAAAGCCCTTTCTCGACGACAGAAGGGACAGCTCATGAGGGAGCCGCTTGAAATGGCAACAATCGCGCTTGTCGACGACGACCGAAATATTTTGACTTCGGTATCGATCGCGCTCGAATCCGAGGGCTACCGCGTCGAAACCTACACCGACGGCGCGTCGGCACTCGAAGGCCTGGCGGCGCGGCCGCCCAACCTCGCCATCCTCGACATCAAGATGCCGCGCATGGACGGCATGGAGCTGTTGCGCCGGATGCGGCAAAAATCCGACTTGCCGGTGATCTTCCTGACCTCGAAGGACGACGAGATCGACGAACTGTTCGGCCTCAAGATGGGGGCCGACGACTTCATCCGCAAACCGTTCTCGCAGCGCTTGCTTGTCGAGCGGGTGCGCGCGGTGCTGCGCCGCACCAGCGCCCGCGAGGCGGCCGCCAAGGCGCCCAGCCAGCAGGCGCGCTCGCTCGAGCGCGGCCAACTGGTGATGGACCAGGAGCGGCACACCTGCACCTGGAAGGGCGAGCCGGTGACGCTGACTGTAACCGAGTTCCTGATCCTGCATTCGCTTGCGCAGCGCCCCGGCGTGGTAAAAAGCCGTGATGCGCTGATGGACTCGGCCTATGATGAGCAGGTCTATGTCGACGACCGCACCATCGACAGCCACATCAAGCGGCTGCGCAAGAAGTTCAAGGCCGTCGATGACGACTTCGAGATGATCGAAACCCTTTACGGAGTCGGGTACCGGTTTCGGGAAGCTTGATATAGTGAATAGTCAATGGTGAATGGTGGATGGTGCGAGCGGCCCACTGGGCTCTATCTAATCGCCCCATTTTTCCATTCGCCATGCACCATTCACCGGACAGGGACTGCTAGTTGATGGCAGTGGAAGCAGAGCGAGGCAGGCGGGCGGGCGCGGCGAAGCGCCCGTCGCGTATCGTGCCTGCATTCCTGTCGAAGGTCACGGTGCCGATGCGCCGCTTCCTCGGCCACCACATCTTCTCCAGCCTGACGCGGCGCATCCTGTTTCTCAACCTGGCCGGCCTCGCCGTGCTGGTCACGGGCATCCTCTATCTCAACACCTTCCGCGACGGGCTGATCGACGCCCGCGTCGAAAGCCTGATGACGCAAGGCGAGATCATCGCCGGCGCCATCGCGGCCTCGGCGACGGTCGAGACCGACTCGATCAGCATCGATCCGGAAAAGCTGCTCGAGCTGCAGGCCGGCGAAAGCCTGGGGCCAGGCTCCGACCAGCTCGACAATCTCGACTTCCCGATCAATCCCGAGCGCGTGGCGCCGGTGCTGCGGCGGCTGATCTCGCCGACCCGCACGCGCGCCCGCATCTACGACCGCGACGCGAACCTGCTGCTCGATTCGCGGCATCTCTATTCGCGCGGCCAGATCCTGCGCTACGACCTGCCGCCTGTCGACGACGAGCAGCCCGGCCTGTTGGAGCGCGTCGAGAAATTCGTCTTCGACTTCTTCCGCAACAAGGACCTGCCCGTCTATCACGAACAGCCCGGTGGCAATGGCGCGGCCTTCCCCGAAGTGGTCAAGGCGCTGACCGGCAGTCCCTCGACCATCGTGCGGGTAAGCGAGCAGGGCGAACAGATCGTCTCGGTAGCGGTGCCGATCCAGCGCTTCCGCGCCGTGCTCGGGGTCTTGATGCTGTCCACCGAAGGCGGCGACATCGACAAGATCGTCGCGGCCGAACGCAAGGCGATCCTGCGCGTGTTCGGCATCGCGGCGCTTGTCACGGCCATCCTCTCGCTGCTGCTGGCCTCCACCATCGCCAATCCGCTGCGGCGGCTGTCGGCTGCCGCCGTACGGGTGCGGCGCGGCGTCAAGAACCGCGAGGAGATCCCTGACTTCTCCGACCGTCAGGACGAGATCGGCAATCTGTCGATCGCGGTGCGCGACATGACAAACGCGCTCTATGCGCGCATCGAGGCGATCGAAAGCTTCGCGGCCGATGTCTCGCACGAGCTCAAGAATCCGCTGACCTCGCTGCGCAGCGCGGTCGAAACGCTGCCGCTGGCCAAGAACGACACCTCACGCGCGCGCCTGATGGAAATCATCCAGCACGACGTGAAGCGGCTCGACCGACTGATCACCGATATTTCCGATGCGTCGCGGCTCGACGCCGAATTGGCGCGCGAGGATGCCTCGACGGTCGATCTGAAGAAGTTCATCACCGATCTTGTCGCGGTCTCGCGCGAGACGACGCGCAACAAGAAGTCGGTCGAGATCGAGCTCAAGGTCGCCAAGCTGCCGCAGGGCGTCAAAGGCTACGTCGTGGTCGGCCATGATCTGAGGATCGGCCAGGTCATCACCAACCTGATCGAGAACGCGCGTTCCTTCGTTCCCGAGGAACACGGCCATATCACCATCTCGCTGGCGCGCGCCGGCAAGTTCAACATCGTCACCGTCGACGACAACGGTCCGGGCATCAGAGCCGAAAAGATCGATCGCATCTTCGAGCGCTTCTATACCGACCGGCCCGCCGGCGAGGCCTTCGGCCAGAACTCCGGCCTCGGCCTGTCGATCAGCCGGCAGATCGTCGAAGCGCATGGCGGCACGCTGACGGCGGAAAACATCCCCGGCACCAAGCCGGGCGAGATCAAGGGCGCGCGCTTCGTGGTGACCCTGCCGGCCGAAGGCTGATCTCCGTTCCCAGACAGAAACGATCATGTCCGATCCTGCCGTGAAGCCCGAAAACATCCACGCAACGGCGATCCTGATCGGCGATCGCGGCGTCCTCATCACCGGGCCGTCCGGCGCCGGCAAGACGACGCTGGCGCTGACGCTCATCGACCATTGCCGGGTGCGCGGGCTGTTTTCGCGACTGATCGGCGATGACAGGCTGCTTGCCGCCCCGCGTCACGGGCGGCTGGTCTGCCGGGCGCCGGCCACCATCGCCGGTCTCGCCGAAGTGCCCGGCTTCATTCCGAGCCCGCTGCCGTTCGAGCCGGGCGGCGTGATCGACCTGCACGTCCGGCTGGTGCCGAAAGAGGAAATGGCCCGCTTCCAGGAAGAAATCAGCGAGCCGGTCGCGGGCTGCCCGGTGCCGCGCATCGATCTTGCCGAGCGCAATGTTGTCACAGGCGTGCCGGCCGTGATGGCGCGGCTGTCGATAGCGCCTTTTTCATGATCCGGTCCGGATTTTTTGCTGCAATGCGTCAAAATGGACCGGGCCGTCGCAATTTTGGGCTTGTCAACCGGCCGTGCGTCGACAAGATAGCGCTCCCGCCGCCTGGAATGGTTGGCGAACATAAAATACGCCAGTGAAGCGGCGATGACGGGAGCCACCAAAGAATGATCGGACTCGTGCTCGTGACGCACGGTCAACTCGCCACCGAGTTCCGGCATGCCGTCGAACACGTGGTGGGGCCACAGGACAATTTCGAAACGGTCGCGATCGGCGCCGACGACGACATGGAGAAGCGCCGGGCCGACATCGTCGACGCGGTGGCACGCGTCGACACCGGGGCCGGCGTCATCGTGCTCACCGACATGTTCGGCGGCACGCCTTCCAATCTCGCCATCTCGGTGATGGAATCGGGCCGCACGGAGGTCATCGCCGGCATGAACCTGCCGATGCTGATCAAGCTCTCCTCGGTCCGCAAGGGCGACAACATGGCGGCCGCGCTCGACGAGGCGCAGGCCGCGGGGCGCAAATACATCAACGTCGCCAGCCAGCTTCTGAGCAGCAAATGAACGCCCATGCGCCGGAAAGAGACGAGGTTGTGCGAGAGTTTCCGATCGTCAACCAGCGCGGCTTGCATGCCCGCGCCTCGGCCAAGTTCGTCCAGGTCGCCAGCGGCTTCGACGCAACCATCCATGTCGAGAAGGACGGCGTGAAGGTCGGCGGCACCTCGATCATGGGCCTGATGATGCTGGCGGCAAGCCCCGGCTATTCGATCCGCGTCACCGCCAGCGGTCCGCAAGCCGGTCCGGCCATGGACGCGCTGGAGCAATTGGTCGCGTCGCGCTTCGGCGAGGAAATCTGACGGTTGCCGCTCGCTGCTCGCATTGTCTCGAAAGACATGCACGAATAAAGATTTCTTTATATCCCATTGTCGTTTGGCAGCCGATCTGCTAGTCAGGCCGGCAATCCGCGCCCTCCATGCGCCGTCCCGGCGCCGGCGCGCTTTTGAAGACAATCACACCGGAGCACTGCCATGACGGGTAGCAAGGACTATGTGGTCGCCGACATTTCGCTTGCCGGCTGGGGCCGCAAGGAGATCGAGATCGCCGAAACCGAGATGCCGGGCCTGATGGCCTGCCGCGAGGAATTCGGCGACAAGAAGCCGCTCAAGGGCGCGCGCATCACCGGCTCGCTGCATATGACGATCCAGACCGCGGTGCTGATCGAGACGCTGAGAGCGCTGGGCGCAGATATACGCTGGGCCTCCTGCAACATCTTCTCCACCCAGGATCACGCCGCCGCGGCGATCGCCGAGGCCGGCATTCCTGTCTTCGCCATCAAGGGCGAGTCGCTACAGGACTACTGGGATTACACCGACCGGATCTTCCAGTGGGCCGACGGCGGCACGTCCAACATGATCCTCGACGACGGCGGCGACGCCACCATGTACATCCTGCTCGGCGCGCGCGCCGAGGCGGGTGAGGACGTGCTGTCCAGTCCCGGCAGCGAAGAGGAAGAGATCCTGTTCGCCCAGATCAAGAAGCGCATGAAGGCTTCGCCGGGCTTCTTCGCCAAGCAGAAGGAAGCGATCCGCGGCGTCACCGAGGAGACGACCACCGGCGTCAACCGCCTCTACCAGCTGCAGAAGAAAGGCCTGCTGCCCTTCCCGGCGATCAACGTCAACGACTCCGTCACCAAGTCGAAGTTTGACAACAAATACGGCTGCAAGGAATCGCTGGTCGACGGCATCCGCCGCGGCACCGACACGATGATGGCCGGCAAGGTCGCGGTCGTCTGCGGCTACGGCGACGTCGGCAAGGGCTCTTCGGCCTCGCTGCGCGGCGCCGGCGCTCGCGTCAAGGTGACCGAGGTCGACCCGATCTGCGCGCTGCAGGCGGCGATGGACGGCTACGAAGTGGTCACGCTGGAAGACGCAGCCCCCACCGCCGACATCGTCATCACCACCACCGGCAACAAGGACGTCGTCACGCTCGACCATATGCGGGCGATGAAGGACATGGTGATCGTCGGCAACATCGGCCACTTCGACAACGAGATCCAGGTGGCGTCTCTGCGCAACCTGAAATGGACCAACGTCAAGCCGCAGGTGGACATGATCACCTTCCCGGACGGCAAGCGGATGATCCTTCTGTCCGAAGGCCGCCTGCTCAACCTGGGCAACGCCACGGGCCATCCGAGCTTCGTCATGTCGGCTTCGTTCACCAACCAGGTGCTGGCTCAGATCGAGCTGTTCACCAAGCACGGCCAGTACCAGAACCAGGTCTATGTGCTGCCCAAGCACCTCGACGAGAAGGTGGCGCGGCTGCATCTCGACAAGCTTGGCGCGCGCCTCACCGAGCTCTCTTCCGAGCAGGCGGCCTATATCGGCGTGACGCCGCAGGGCCCGTTCAAGCCTGAGCACTACCGCTATTAACCAAAACGAAAATATCTACAACATATTGAAGCCGGGTGTTGACTTTGCGCCCGGCTTCATTTTTTGCACCTGTGATTCTTCACGCCGATTCCGGCAGGCGTTATTGTTGTGATTCGCGGTCCGGGGACAGTTGGGCCGGGGACGCATTCAGGGCGGTCTTGCATTCAAGCGGCGAAGAGGACCAAGACATGCCGGGGGATAACCCGCCACGCGCGGGAAAGGCCGTTTCCGGCGGCCACGAGGATTCGATCACGACCGGCTCCGCCGCGGCGGGCGGAGCCCTCTCATGGCGCGCCGGCGCCCGTCTCGGCACGCTTCTTGCCGCCGCCATGTCTGCCGCCCCATTGCTTAGCGTTGCGGCGCATGCCGATACGGGCGTGGCCGCGGCGGTCAGCACGGTCGAAGTGATGCAACTTGCCATGTTTGCCGGCGTCATGGGGGCAGCCCTTGTCTCGGCCATCTTCCTGATCCGCGAGCGGGCACGGACGGCGTCGCAAAATGTCCAGCTCAGGGCGCGAATCGCCGACGTCAACGCGGCCCTGCAGCGCTCCGAGGCGCTGCTCAATTTGCGCGACCAGCGCGTCGTCGTGTGGAGTTCGGAGATCAAGAAACCGGAGCTGATCGGCAGCCTGCCGCTCGAAAGCGGCGCACCGGACGAGCGGTCCGCCTTCCTCGCTTTCGGCCGCTGGCTGATGCCGCGCTCCGCCGCGGCGCTCGAGAACGCCATAGCGGCGCTGCGCGACCAGGCGAAGACTTTCGACCTCGTCATCGAAACGCAGGCGGGCATGCCGCTGGAGGTGCATGGCCGCAAGAGCGCCGCGCATGTCCTGGTCCGCTTCATATCGCTGTCGGAAACGCTGCGCAGCCAGGCCCGGCTGAAGATCGAGAACCAGCGGCTCAGCGCCGACTACGATACCATGCTCGGCCTGCTCGACGCGCTGAAGATGCCGACATGGCTGCGGGCGGCCGACGGTCGGCTGAAATGGGTCAACCGCGCCTATGCCGAGGCTGTCGAAGCGGGAAGCGCGGAGGCCGCCGTGCGCGAGGCCAAGGAGTTCCTCGGCGGACAGGCGCGCGAGCAGATTGCCGAACAGCACAAGTCGCGCCCCGTCTTCGAGCAGACATTGTCGACGGTGATCGAGGGTGATCGCCACATGTTTTCGGTCACCGACTTTGCCAGCGCCGACGGCTCGGCGGGGCTCGCCTGCGACATCAGCGCCATCGAGACGATCCGCGCCGAATATGAGCGCACCGTGCGCAGCCATGCCGACACGCTCGACCAGCTCAACACGGCGGTGGCGATCTTCGATACCGATGAAAACCTGCGCTTTTTCAACCAGGCATTCCAGAAACTGTGGGGCCTGGACGGCGGCTTCCTGCACAGTGCCCCCTCCAACGCGCTGCTGCTCGACCGGCTGCGCAGCGAAGGCAAGATCGCCGAACAGCCGGAATGGCGGCGCTGGAAGGAGAACCTGCTCGGCGCCTATCGCGCCGTCGAATCGCAGGAGCATTGGTGGCACCTGCCGGACGGCAAGACGATCCGCGTGGTGGCCAACCCGCAGCCCAAGGGCGGCGTCACCTGGGTGTTCGAGAATCTGACCGAGAAGATGGACCTCGAAAGCCGCTACCAGACCGCCGTGCGTGTGCAGGGCGAGACGCTGGACAATCTGGCGGAGGGCGTGGCGGTGTTCGGCCCGGACGGACGGCTGCGCCTGTCCAACCCCGCCTTTATCGCGCTGTGGGGGCTGGCGCCGGACGCGATCAAGGCTAACGTGCATGTCTCGGCGATCCGCGATCTTTGCGACCAACGCGCGGCAGACAGTCCGTGGGGCGGCTTCGTCGCCGCCATCACCGGCTTCGACGACGAACGCCGCGACCGCCACGGCCAGGCCGAACTCGTCAACGGCACGGTGCTGAGCTATGCCGTGATCCACCTGCCCAACGGGCAAGTGATGATGACCTTTGTCGACGTCACCGACACCGTCAATGTCGAGCGGGCGCTGAAGGACAGGAACGAGGCGCTGGAGAAGTCAGACCAGTTGAAGAACGAGTTCGTGCAGCACGTCTCCTACGAACTGCGCTCGCCGCTGACCAACATCATCGGCTTCACCGAACTGCTGTCGCTGCCGACGACGGGACCGCTGACGGCGAAGCAGCGCGAATATGTCGAGCATGTCGGCTCGTCGTCCTCGGTGCTGCTCACCATCGTCAACGACATACTGGATCTTGCGACGGTCGATGCCGGCATCATGCAGCTCGACATTTCCGAGATGAGCATCGACAGGACGATCGCCGCGGCCGCCGAGCTGGTCGCCGATCGGCTGGAGGAGCATCAGATCAAGCTCAAGGTCGACGCTGCATCGGCGCCGAAGAGCTTCCACGGCGACGAGATCCGGGTCCGCCAGATCCTCTACAATCTCTTGAGCAATGCCGCGAATTATGCCCCAGCGGCGAGCACGATCACGCTCACTTGCCGTCAAATGGCCGACGGCGTCGAATTTTCGGTGCATGACGACGGGCCGGGCATGCCGCCGGACGTGCTGGAATCGGTCTTCCGACGCTTCGAGCCGCGCGCCAATGGCGGCCGCCGACGCGGCGCCGGGTTGGGGCTGTCGATCGTCAAGAGCTTCGTCGAATTGCATGGCGGAACGGTGCGCATCGAGACCGGCGCGGACAAGGGCACGACCGTGATCTGCACCTTCCCAGAGACGCCCTCCGGCGGCATCCGCGAAGCGGCCGAGTAACGCGCTTTGGCAGAAATGGTGTTGAGACGTTTTCTCGCCGACGAGGCGGCGACCGCAAGGCTTGGCGAAGACCTTGCCATGGCGCTGCGGGCTGGCGACGCGATTGCGCTGAAAGGCGATCTCGGCGCCGGCAAGTCGACGCTGGCCCGCGCGCTCATCCGGGCGCTTGCCGACGACGCCGGCCTCGAAGTGCCGAGCCCGACCTTCACGCTGGTGCAGAGCTACGAGACGCGGATACCCGTGCACCATTTCGACCTCTACCGCCTATCCTCGCCGGACGAGCTCGACGAGCTCGGCCTCGACGACGCGCTGGCGCAGGGCGCGGCACTGATCGAATGGCCGGACCGAGCCGGCGACCAGCTGCCGGCAAATGCGCTCCAGGTCGAGCTTATCGAGCAGGGCGCGGGCCGGTCGGCAAGGATCTCCGGACAGGGAGCCGCCTTCGAGCGCGCGGCGCGCTCGCTGGCGATGCGTGATTTCCTGGCCTCGGCCGGCTGGGGCGAAGCGAGCCGCCGTCATTTCGTCGGCGACGCGTCCGCCCGTTCCTACGAGATCGCCTCGCTTCCCGGCCGGGCGCCGCGGGTGCTGATGAACTCGCCGCGCCTGGTGCTCGGACCGCCGGTGCGGGACGGCAAGCCTTACGCCGTGATCGCTCACACCGCACAATCGGTCACCGCCTTCGTCGCCATCGACCGCGCACTTCTCGCCGCCGGCGTCAGCGTGCCGCTTACCCATGCGCAGGATCTCGACCAGGGCTTTCTGCTGCTCGAACATCTCGGCTCGGAAGGATTTTTGGGCGGCGACGGCCAGCCGATCGTCGAGCGCTATGAGGCAGCGGCGGAGCTGCTCGCCATGATGCATGGCAAGGCCTGGCCCGACCGCATGGAGGCCGCGCCGGGCGTGTACCACGACGTTCCGCCCTTTGACCGCGAGGCGATGCTGATCGAAGCGGACCTTCTGGTCGATTGGTATGTGCCGATGGTCACCGGCGAGCCGGCAAGCGATGCATTGCGGGCAGGCTACCACAAGGCATGGAACGCGGTGCTCGACCGGCTCGAGGGCCAGGAATACACGCTGATGCTGCGCGACTTCCATTCGCCCAACATCATCTGGCGGGCAGAGCGTTCCGGCCTCGATCGGCTCGGCATCATCGACGTGCAGGACGCGCTGATTGGCCCGGCGGCTTACGACGTCGCCTCTTTGGCCATGGATGCGCGTGTCACCGTCTCGACCGAGATCGAGCGGCGGACGGTCGAAGCCTATGTCGCAGCGCGGCGTTCGGCCGGCGCCTTCGACGAAGCCGGCTTCGCCGAGGCCTATGCGATCATGGCGGCGCAGCGCAATTCGAAGATCCTCGGCATCTTCGTGCGGCTCGAAAAGCGCGACGGCAAGCCCTACTATCTGAAGCACCTGCCGCGCATCCGCGACTATCTGAGGCGGGCGCTGGCGCATCCGGCGCTTGCCGGCCTGAAGGAATTTTACATGGCCCACGGCCTGCTCGAGGAGCGCTCGCCATGAAGCCGAAGACCGCGATGGTGCTTGCGGCCGGTCTCGGCAAGCGCATGCGGCCGATCACCGACACGATGCCGAAGCCGCTGGTGACGATCGCCGGCAAGACCTTGCTCGACTGGGGGTTGGACAGCCTGGAAGCCGCCGGCGTCGCCAGCGCCGTCGTCAACGTTCACTACCTGCCGGAGCAGATCATCGCCCATGTCGCTGGCCGCCAGGCGCCGAAGATCGTCATTTCCGACGAGCGCGCGGGCTTGCTGGACTCAGCCGGCGGCATCGTCAAGGCGCTGCCGCTCTTGGGGAGCGAGCCTTTCTACATCATCAATGCCGATACGTTCTGGATCGACAGCGGCGAGCCCAGCCTCGAGCGCCTCGCCCTTGCATGGGACGCCGCCAGAATGGATATTCTGCTGATGCTCACCGATCTCGACTCAGCGATCGGACACTGCGTCGGCACCGATTTCCTCGTGGCGCCGGACGGCGCGCTGCGCCGTTCCAAAGGCGACCCTGCCGGCTTGATCTATGCCGGTGCCGCGATCATCCATCCGCGCATCTTCAAGGATGCGCCCGAAGGCCCGCATTCGATCAATGCCTATTTCGACAAAGCAATCGCCGCCGGCCGCCTGTTCGGCATGAAGATGAGAGGCCGCTGGATCACCGTCGGGACGCCGGACGCCATTCCGGCGGCCGAAGCGGCGGTCACCGGCGCGCCCGCGACCGCATCGGCCCAAAAATCGGGTCCAATTTTTGGAAAGCACGATGCGTAGATTCAAAGAGTTAGATCGTCGTTTGTGCGCCCAAACGGGCGCACGGCGATCCCATGCGGTATGAGCGGCTCGCGCCGCGTCTTTTCCATCCCGTCCGGAGCGCCGTTCCTGCCGACGCTGGCGGAGGCGTTGCTCGAAGGCCGCCTGATCCCAACCTTCCGCTTCGACGGCGAGCCGCTGGCGCTGGCTGACGCGACCATCTATGTGCCGACGCGGCGCGCGGCGCGCGCCCTGCGCGGCGCCTTCGTCGACATGCTCGGCATACGCTCGGCCATCTTGCCGACGGTGCGGCCGCTCGGCGAGTTCGACGAGGACGAGGCCGCCTTTGACGCCGAGGCGGCACCGGCAATAGACCTCGCACCGCCGATCGCCGCGCAGGAAAGGCTGCTGTTGCTGGCGCCGCTGGTGCGCGCCTGGAAGGAAAGCCTGCCGGCGCACGTCAGGGCGCGCTTCAACGAGGAGTTCGTCGTGCCGACCTCGGCCGCCGACGCCATTTGGCTTTCGCGCGACCTTGCCCGGCTGATGGACGAGATCGAGACCGAGGGGACGGATTGGGCGAAGCTCGCCACGCTGGTCACCGGCAACCTTGCGGGCTGGTGGCAGGTGACGCTCGATTTCCTCGGCATCGTCACCGACAACTGGCCGGAGTTGCTCAAAGAGCGTGACCGCTCCAATCCGGCCGCGCACCGCAGCGCGCTGATCCGGCTGGAAGCGGCGCGGCTGAAGCGCAGTCCGCCGACCGGACCGGTGATCGCCGCCGGTTCGACCGGCTCCATTCCAGCCACGGCCGAGTTGCTTGCCGTGATCGCCGGCTTGCCGAACGGCGCCGTCGTGCTGCCCGGGCTCGACCGTGAGCTCGACGACGCGTCCTTCGCGGCGATAACCGCGCCCGGCGCGCGGCCGGCAATACTTGGTCACCCACAATACGGCCTCGCCAAGCTGATCGGCAGCATTGGCATTGAGCGCCGCGATGTCGAGAAGATCGGCGCTGCGTCAAGACCGCTTGCATTACGCGCCGCCCTTGTCGGCGAGGCGCTGCGGCCGGCCGAGACCACCGAGCTTTGGACGGAGTCGCGGCCGCGTTTCCCGGTCAGCGATGTCGAGCAGGCGCTGGCCGGCGTGACGCTGGTCGAGGCTGCCAATGAGCGCGACGAGGCGGCAGCGATTGCCATTGCGCTAAAGCGCGCAGTGGAAACGCCGGGCAAGCGCGCGGCACTCGTCACCGGCGACCGCGCCCTGGCGCGACGCGTCTCGGCCGAGCTGCTACGCTTCGGCGTCGTCGCCGACGATTCCGGCGGCACGCCGCTAGCCAACACGCCGGCCGCCAGCCTGCTCAGGCTGGCGCTAGGCGCAGCATTCCGGCCAGGCGATCCGGTGGGTCTATTGTCGCTGCTCAAGCATCCGCTGCTTGGCCTCGGTCTCGAACGCCAGAGCGTGCGCAAGGCTGCCGAGCTGATCGAGCTGGTGGCGCTGCGCGGCGGCACCGGCCGGCCGGACGTCGCTTCCCTCGACGCGCTTTTCGAGACGCGGCTCGCGGGCCTTGGCGGCGACAGCCGTCAGCCCTTCTGGTTCCAGCGCCTCACGGCACGCGGTATCGAAGAGGCGCGGGGCGTGCTCAATCGCCTCACCGATGCGCTATCCCCGCTCACGGCGATGCGCGGCGAGAAGGATGCCGATATCGCGACATTGACGCGGGCGAGCGTCGTGGCGCTGGAAGGTCTCGGCCGCACGGCCGATGGCAGCCTGACCAGCCTCTATACCGGCGACGCCGGCGAGAAGCTCGCCGAGCTGCTGCGCGGGCTGGTTGCCGCGTCATCGCCGTTTATGTTCGATGCGGGCGAATGGCCCGACGTGATGGAGGCGCTGATCGCGCCGGAAACGGTCAAGCCGGCGCAAGGCACCGACCGCAACATCGCCATCTGGGGCGCGCTGGAAGCTCGCCTGCAAAGCGTCGACACGCTGGTCATCGGCGGCCTCAATGAAGGGGTCTGGCCGCGCAAGCCCGAGAGCGACCGGTTCATGTCGCGGCTGATGAAGACCGGCATCGATCTCGAGCCGCCGGAGCGGCGCATCGGCCTGGCCGCGCATGATTTCCAGATTGCGATGGGTACTGAAACGGTGGTGCTGACCCGCTCGGCCCGATCCGGCGACGCGCCGGCGGTGCCGTCGCGCTGGCTGCAGCGCATCCTGACCTTCATCGGCGAGGACCAGGCGACGGCAGTTCGCCGGCGCGGCGACGCGCTGCTTGCCTGGGCGCGCGCGCTCGATGCCGGCGACAGGAAGGATTTCGCGTCCCGCCCACAGCCGAAACCGCCGCTGCACCTGCGGCCACAGCATTTCTCGGTCACCGAGATCGAGACGCTGCGCCGCGACCCCTATGCGATCTATGCCAGGCGGATTCTCGGCCTGATGCCGCTCGACCCGGTGATCCGCGACCCCGGTGCTGCCGAACGCGGCACGCTGTTCCACGAAATCCTGCATTTGTTTTCGCGCAGGGTGGAAGATCCGAGGGCGCCGGGCGCGCTGGCAGCCCTCATCGAGGCCGGTCGCGCGTGCTTTGCCGACGCGGCACTTCCGCCCGATATCGAGGCGGTGTGGTGGCCGCGCTTCGAAAAGCTCGCGGAAAACATCATCGAATGGGAGCATACCCGCGCCGACGCCGTCGCCCGGCGCTATGCCGAGGAACGCGCCGAA
This sequence comes from Mesorhizobium sp. WSM3873, assembly GCF_001672445.1. Lineage (NCBI taxonomy): Bacteria > Pseudomonadati > Pseudomonadota > Alphaproteobacteria > Hyphomicrobiales > Phyllobacteriaceae > Mesorhizobium > Mesorhizobium sp. WSM3873. Next base: position 95,008 of record NZ_LYTM01000055.1, read on the forward strand.
AAGACCGTTGTCGGCCGCACCGGCATCACGCTGTCGGGCTATGCCGACCGGGTCGACCTTCTCGCAGGCGGCATGGCCGACATCCTCGACTACAAGACCGGTTCCTCGCCTTCGAAGGCGCAGGCGCATACGCTTCTGTCGCCGCAGCTGGCACTCGAGGGCGCGCTTCTTCGGCGGGGCGCCTTCAAGGAGCTCGGCATCTGCGAGCCCTCGCAGCTTGCCTTCGTGCGGCTGAAGCCGAACGGCGAGGTGTTCGAGGAATCGATCCTCGAATACAACCGCAAGCCGAAGACCGCCAACGAGCTTGCCGAGGAAGCGTGGGCGCGGCTGGAAAGGCTGCTGTTCCACTATGCTGACCCGACCATCGGCTATCTGTCACGCGCGCTGCCGTTCCGCGAAGGCGAGGCCGATGGCGACTACGACCATCTGGCGCGCGTGCTGGAATGGTCGGCCGGCGGCGCAAGCGAGGACGAGGCGGAAGGATGAGATATCCGATCCCCTCCGACACCGCCGCCAGCCAGGCGCGCGCTTCCGATCCGCAAAATTCCGCCTGGGTCTCGGCCAATGCCGGCTCGGGCAAGACCCATGTGCTGGCGCAACGCGTCATCCGGCTTCTGCTCAACGGCACCGATCCGTCGAAGATCCTGTGCCTGACCTACACGCGCGCCGCCGCCGCCAACATGTCGAACCGCGTGTTCTCGACGTTGTCGGAGTGGACGGCGCTTCCCGACGCCGAGCTTGCGACACGGATCGCGGCGCTCGACGGGCGGGCGGCCGACCGCGATACGATGCGGCGCGCGCGCCGATTGTTTGCCGAGGCGCTGGAAACGCCGGGTGGCCTGAAAATTCAGACCATCCACGCCTTCTGCGAATCGGTGCTGCATCAGTTCCCGCTCGAAGCCAACATCCCGGCGCATTTCGACATGCTCGATCCGCAGATGGAGGCCTCGCTTTTCGCGGATGCGCGCCGCGACATGATTTCGGGTGCCGGCGCCGGTCTCGAAGGCCTGGCAGAAGCCTTTGCCACGGTGCTTGAGCGCGGCGGCGAATTCGGGCTCGACATGCTGCTCTCCGAGATCGTCGGCAAGCGCGACGAACTGCGCGCCTTTATCGAAAAGCTGGGCAGGGACCGGGAATTCCGGCTGCTGTTCGCCGAATTCGGCTTCAAACCCGGACAGACGGCAGCCGGCATTGCCGCTTCGGTCTGGCCGCTGCCGGGCTTTGGGCCGAGCCAGTTCGCTGAATTCGCGCGCGCCGCCGAAGCCGCCGACGCGCGGCAAGTGCTGAACAACGTGCTGCCCTATGCGCAGACCGCTTTTGCCGAAGCCGATCCGATCAGGCGACTGCGACTGCTCGCCAAGGCATTTCTGCGCTCCGATGGCGACCCTTACGATCCACCGAAGATCTTCAAGAAAGCGCTGGTCGACAGGCTGCCCGACCTGCCCGAGCGCTATCTCGCGGCGGCCAAGGCGATCCTCGATGTATCGGACCGGCTGGCGCTGTTCCGCATGCTCGAAGGCACGGCCGCCGCGCTCACCGTCGCCGGTTGGCTGATCGCCCGCTACGAGCAGTTGAAGCGAAGCCGCGGTTTCCTCGACTTCAACGATTTGATCACCCGCACGGTCAGCCTGCTGTCGCGGCCCGATGCCGGGCCGTGGGTGCAGTTCAAGCTCGACCAGGGCATCGACCATATCCTGCTCGACGAGGCGCAGGACACCAGTCCCGACCAGTGGGAAGTGGTGAAGAAGCTGACGGAAGAATTCTTCGCCGGGCTCGGCCAGCGCGAGACGGTGCGGCGCACCGTGTTCGCCGTAGGCGACGAGAAACAGTCGATCTACTCCTTTCAAGGCGCAGCGCCCGATTCCTTTGCCGAAAGCCGGCTTTTGTTTGCCGGGCGGGTGCGCGACGCGGAGGCTTCGTTTGCCGACCTGAAGCTCACCTGGTCGTTCCGCTCGAGCGACGACGTGCTCGCCGCCGTCGACCGCGTCTTCGCCGAACCAGGCGTGCGGCGCGGCATCAGCCACGATCCCGATCCGCTCAGCCACAAGGCGATCCGCACCGATGCGCCGGGCTATGTCGAGGTGTGGCCCTCGATCGGCGCCGAAATGGTCGAAGAGCCCGACGACTGGACCTTGCCGGTCAACCACGCCAGCGCGCCCACCGTGCGCGTGGCCGAACATGTGGCAACGACGATCCAGAACTGGCTGCGCCACGGCGAGGCCATCGAAGGCAAGGGCCGCAAGCTGACCGCCGGCGACATCCTGGTGCTGGTGCGCAAGCGCGATCGCTTCGTGCACGCGCTGTCGCGCAGCCTCAAGAACCGGCAGATCCCGGTCGCCGGCGCCGACAGGCTGAGCCTTCCCGGCCATATCGCCGTGCAGGACCTGATCGCGCTCGGCCATTTTTTGATTCAGCCGGAGGACGACCTGTCCCTGGCCGCCGTGCTGCGCAGCCCGATCTTCGAGGTTTCCGAGGAGACGTTGCTCACGCTCGCCGGCGAGCGGCCAAAGGGCCAGTCGCTGATCGCCTCGCTCCGGCAGCATGCCGGCGGAGACGAGGCCCTGGCCGCCGTCGTTAGCCGACTCGATGGCTGGGCGAACGAGGTGGCGTTCAAGCCGGTGTTCGAGTTCTATGCCGCCGCGCTTTCGCGTGACGGCCTGCGCCGCAAGATGACGGCCCGGCTCGGGCCGGAAGCCGGCGACATCCTCGACGAGTTCCTGAGTTTCTGCCTGGCTGAGGAACGTACCGGCCTGCCGGGGCTGGAATCCTTCCTCTGGACGCTGGAAAACAGCGGGCCGGAGATCAAGCGCGAGATGGACCAGACCCGCAACGAGGTGCGCGTCATGACCGTGCACGCCGCCAAGGGCCTGGAGGCGCCGGTCGTCTTCCTGGTCGACGGCGGCTCGGCGCCGTTCAGCGACCAGCACCTGCCGCGGCTGATGGCCTTCGAAAGCTCGGGCGCTGATTGGAAGGGCAAGGGCTATCTCTGGCGCTCGGCGAGTGATGTCGCCAACGGCGTTTCGAAAGCGGCCTCGGCGCGGGCGCGCGAGCTTGCCGACGACGAATACCGGCGGCTGCTCTATGTCGGCATGACGCGCGCCGAGGACCGGCTGATCGTCTGCGGCTATCACGGCAAGCGCGCGCCGAGCACCGGCACCTGGCATTCGATCGTCAGCCGGGCACTGCTGGGTGCGCCGGAAAGCGCTGAACGGCGGCATCCGGCGACACCCGATGTGGCAGTACATCGCTTCCATATGACCAAGCTGCCGCCGATGGCGCTCAATCAGGCTGAGGAGACGATACCGTTCGATCATGCCGCGCCGCTGCCGGACGACCTGTTCCGGCCGCTCCCGCCCTATGAGGACTTGCCGCGACCGCTCTCGCCTTCAGGCGCCTCGGCGCTGATCGACGAAGCGACGGAAAGCTTGCCCGACACGCGCTCGCCGGTGCTCGACGCGGAAACCGAACCAGGCTTTGCGGTGATGCGCGGGCTGGCACTGCACAAATTGCTGCAGATGCTGCCCGGCATCGCCGAGGACGGGAGGCGGAGCGCGGCCGAACGCTATCTGGCGCGCGCCGGCGCCGACTGGCCGGCTGAAGAGCGCGACACCGCGCTGGAAGCCGTGCTTTCCATCCTGTCCGACAGAAGCTTCGGGGCGCTGTTCTCGCCGTCCTCGCGGGCGGAAGTCGCCGTCATGGGCAGCCTGGAGGTGAAGGGCAAGCTGCGCTCGATCTCCGGCAAGACCGATCGGCTGGCCGTCACCGCGGAAACGGTCTCGATCGTCGACTACAAGACCAACCGGCCGGCGCCGGCCAGCCTGGCCGAAGTGCCGCCGGCCTATGTCCTGCAGCTTGCGCTCTACCGCGCGCTGCTTCAGCCGCTCTATCCGGGCCGCATGGTGACGGCCGCGCTGCTGTTCACCGAGGCGCCGCGCCTGATCGAGCTGCCGGCAGCGGCCATGGACGGTGCCCTTGCCCGACTCACGGGAGCGTGACACAAGAACTGCTTGAACATCGCCACCACAGCCACCACATTTGGTGCAACCCGAGTTTTCGAAAGGATTTCAGCATGGCCACCGTCAAGGTCGACAAGGGCAATTTCCAGGCCGATGTGCTCAATGCCAAGGAGCCGGTCGTGGTGGATTTCTGGGCCGAGTGGTGCGGTCCGTGCAAGATGATCGCCCCGGCGTTGGAAGACATCGCCAAGGAGCTCGGCTCGAAGGTGAAGGTCGCCAAGCTCAACATCGACGAGAATCCCGAGTTGGCCGCCCAGTACGGCGTGCGCTCGATCCCGACGCTGATGATCTTCAAGGGCGGCGAAGTGGCCGACATGAAGGTGGGTGCGGCGCCGAAGACGGCGCTGTCGCACTGGATCAATGGCAGCCTCGCCTGAGCCAATCCGAATATCAGAAAGATCGAGCCCGGCCATCGCGCCGGGCTTTTTCCTTGGCGCCATCGCTGACGGCGCTCTGGCCCTGACGCTTCGGGCAGCCATCTCCTTTCCTTAAGAAAAGGAGAGCCCCATGACCGGAACAGCCAAGGCCACAGTTCACGTCGACAATGAGCGCGTGATCGTCACCGAATACCGCTTCGCCCCGGGCGCCAACACCGGCTGGCACCGCCATGGCCACGACTATGTCATCGTGCCGCTGATGGACGGCAAGGTGAAGCTGGTGACCAAGGACGGCGAATCCTTCGCGGAGATGAAGCAAGGCGCGCCCTATTTCCGCCGGGAAGGCGTCGAGCACGATGTCATCAACGCCAATGACGGCGAATACGCCTTTATCGAGATCGAGCTGAAATAACCTTCGAGGCAGGCGCCGCTACCAATCGGCGACGCGATCGCCGCCGATGAATTGCGCGCTTTTGTCCGTGTATTCGAACAGCTCGATCTTCACGCCGTTGGGGTCTTTGATCCAGGCCTGCCAGGTGCCGTCGCAAGCGAGCTTCTTCGCCGTGACCTCGACCTCTTGCGACCGGATATGGGTGATCGCGGCGTCCATGTCTTCCACCTCCAGGCAGAAGTGGTTGATCTGGTTCGCCTCGCTGTAGCGGGCTTCGGCCTTCTCGAACACCTCGACATGGCTGCGGCCGCCGCAATCGAGATAGAAACCGAAGATCTTGCCGTCGCGCATAAAGTTGAACCGGGTGTCCATGCCGAGCACATCCCGGTAGAAGCCGCGCGTCGCCTCAAGGTCATGCGCGAAGATGCAGATATGGGCCAGCTGGTTCACCTTGATCACGATTACTCCTCGCGACTGCCTCGGCGCTATCAGGTCGGCGGCGTGCCGTTCTCGTCCAGCACAGCGCCGGCGAAATAGAGCGAGCCGCCGATGAGGATGCGCGGCGCCGGACCGTCCCAGCTGTCGCGCAGCAGCATCAGCGCGTCGGCGACGGAGTTGACCGGCTCGGCCGACAGGCCGGCCTCGGTGGCGCGCAGCGCGAGCTCGTCATTGGGCACGCCGGCATCGCTCTTGCTCACCGGCACCGTGTAGACATGGCGGGCAAGCCCCTTGAAGGCGCTGAAATAGCCGGTCTGGTCCTTGGTGTTGATCATGCCGGCGATGAGGATCAGCGGGCGCGGATTCTTTTCCTCCTGCTCGGCCAGCGCTTCGGCGATGACGACGCCGGCGCCCGGATTGTGGCCGCCGTCGAGCCAGATCTCGGCGCCCTTTGGGGCAAGCTCAACCAACCTGCCCTGCGTCAGCTTTTGCATCCGGGCCGGCCACGCGGTGCTGGTCATCGCTTTTTCGGCAGCGCGATGGCTTATCTCGAAGCCGGCGGCCTTGACCGCGGCGATCGCCGCGGCGGCATTGGCGAACTGATGCCGACCGGGCAGGCGCGGCAGCGGCAGGTCCATCAGACCGTCCTCGTCCTGATAGACCATGCGGCCGTTCTCCTCGAAGGCCAGGAAATCCTGACCGTAAACGACGGTCGGGCAATCCAGCCGCTCCGCGGTCTCGATCAGCACCTCCAGCGCGGTCTCGCTTTCCTGCGCGCCGATCACCACCGGGCAGCCGCGCTTCATGATGCCGGCCTTTTCGGCCGCGATCAGCTCAACGCGGTCGCCGAGATAGGCTTCGTGATCCATCGACACAGGCATGATCACCGAGACGGCAGGCCGCGAAATGACATTGGTGGCATCGAAGCGGCCGCCGAGCCCGACCTCGATGATCGCCGCCTCGGCCGGATGCTCGGAAAACAGGATGAAGGTGACGGCGGTGAGGATCTCGAAAACGGTGATCTTCTGGCCTTGATTGGCCTTGGCGACGCGCGCGATGGCCTCGGCAAAGACATCGTCGTCGACCAGCTTGCCGCCGCCCTCGGCGGCCAGCCGGTAGCGCTCGTGCCAGTTCACCAGATGCGGCGAGGTGTGCACGTGGACGAGATGACCGGCCGCCTCCAGCAGCGCACGCGAGAAGGCGGCGCAGGAGCCCTTGCCGTTGGTGCCGGCGATGTGGATGACCGGCGGCAGCCGGTCCTGCGGGTTGCCGAGACGCTCGAGCAGGCGGGTGATGCGGTCCAGCGAAAGGTCGAAACCTTTCGGATGGAGAGTCATCAGATGTTCGATTTCACGATCGGCGGCGAGCGTTGTCATGGCCGAATCCTAGAGCATTTGCGGCGAAAGAACAGGATCGCCTTCAATGCTTTTCGTTCGTGTGCAATTCCGACCGCAAAACCGCTGCGCACTCTTGCTGGAATTGCTCTGGCGCATGGGCCCGAAAACCGGGATCGGCTTTCGAAAGATCATGCGCAAATAGCTACTGCGCAGCGCAGCTGGCGCAATCGCGGTGGGCGGCAAACGATGTCGCGTCAGGCCTGCGGCCGGGATTCGGCGTTGACGACGGCCGGCGGCAGGATCTCAGGCTCCAATGGCGTCTCGGCCACTGGGGTCTTGAGCAGCATCTTCAACAGTCGTGCGATGGTCGAGCGCATCTCCAGACGAGAGACCACCATGTCGACCATGCCGTGTTCCATCAGATATTCGGCGCGCTGGAAGCCATCGGGGAGTTTCTCGCGGATCGTCTGCTCGATGACGCGCGGCCCGGCGAAGCCGATCAGCGCGCCGGGCTCGGCGATGTGAACGTCGCCCAGCATGGCATAGGACGCGGTCACGCCGCCGGTGGTAGGGTTGGTCAGCACGACGATATAGGGCAGACCGGCTTCCTTCAGCCGGTCGACGCCTACCGTGGTGCGCGGCAATTGCATCAGCGAGAGGATGCCTTCCTGCATGCGGGCGCCGCCCGAGGCGGCGAACAGGATCAGCGGCCGCCTGCGCTGCAAAGCGACCTCGAAGGCATGGACGATGGCTTCGCCCGCGGCCATGCCGAGCGAGCCGCCCATGAAGGCGAAATCCTGCACGGTAACTACCACCGGCAGGCCTTCGATGGTGCCGACTGCGTTAAGAATCGCGTCCTCGAGGCTTGTCTTGGCCTTCGCCTCTTTCAGCCGATCGGTGTAGCGCTTCTCATCGCGGAACTTCAGCGGATCCTGCACGACCTTGGGGTTTTCCAGCGTCTCGTATCTGCCGTCGTCGAAGAAGTATTTCAGCCGCTCCTTGGCCGAGATCTTCATATGGTGGCCGGAAGACGGGATGACGAACTGGTTGGATTCGAGGTCCTTGTGGAAGATCATCTCGCCGGTCTCGGGATCCTTGATCCAGAGATTTTCCGGCATGTCGGTGCGCCGGCCGAGCATCGAATTGATCTTCGGTCGAACGTAGTTGGTGATCCAGTTCATCGCTTCGGCTCCTGTCCCGACGAAGAGACGTCCAGCAATTCCAGGAAAAGTGTGTGGCGGTTTTCCGTCCGGAATTGCGTAAAAACAAATAGTCAGACTATTCGGCGGCAGCAAGGCGGGCCGAGCGGACGCCCTGGGCAAGCCCGCTGACCAGCGTGGCGACCGCTTCGGCCGGATCGGCGGTCTTCTCGCCCTTGGGCCCGAGCACATTGGCGACCGCGTTGACAATCGCCGTGCCGACGACGACGCCGTCGGCTGAGGCGCCGATGGTACGCGCCTGCTCGGCGGTCTTGACGCCGAAGCCGACGCAGACCGGCAGCGCGGTGTGACCCTTGATCCGCTTGACCGCCGCCGACACCTTGGCAGTGTCGGCCAAGGCCGAGCCGGTGATGCCCGTCATCGATACGTAGTAGACGAAGCCGGAGGTGTTCTCGAGCACCTTCGGCAGGCGCTTGTCGTCGGTGGTCGGCGTCGCCAGGCGGATGAAATTGATGCCCGCCTTCAGCGCCGGAACGCAGAGCTCCTCGTCCATTTCCGGCGGCAGGTCGACAACGATCAGGCCGTCGATGCCGCTCGCCTTGGCGTCGGCCAGGAAGCGATCGACGCCGTAAATGTAGATCGGGTTGTAGTAGCCCATCAGCACGATCGGCGTTTCGTCGTCGCCGGCGCGGAATTCGGACGCCATCTTCAGCGTCTTGACCAGCGTCTGGCCGCCTTTCAGCGCCCTGAGACCCGCCGCCTGAATGGCCGGGCCGTCGGCCATCGGATCGGAGAACGGCATGCCGAGCTCGATGACATCGCTGCCGGCGCCGGGAAGCGCCTTCATGATAGCCAAAGATGTCTCGTAATCCGGATCGCCGCCCATGAAGTAGGTGACCAAAGCCGGACGGCCCTCGGATTTGAGCTTCGCCATGCGGCGGTCGATGCGGGTCGTCATTGTCAGATCTCCATGCCCAGCATCTTGGCCACCGTGTGCACGTCCTTGTCGCCGCGGCCGGACAGGTTGACGATGACGATCTGGTCCTTGTCCATTTTCGGCACGATCTTCATCGCATGCGCGATGGCGTGCGCCGATTCCAGCGCCGGGATGATGCCTTCGACCCGGGTCGTCAGTTGGAAGGCCTCCAGCGCCTCGTCGTCGAGGATCGGCTCATATTCGACGCGGCCCGAATCGCGCAGCCAGGCATGCTCGGGCCCGACGCCCGGATAGTCGAGACCGGCCGAGATCGAATGGCCGTCGAGAATCTGGCCGTCCGCATTCTGCAAGAGATAGGTGCGATTGCCGTGCAGCACGCCCGGCGCGCCGGCATTCATCGAGGCGCAGTGCTCGACGCCGTCGAGGCCGCGACCGCCGGCCTCGACGCCGATGATGCGCACATCCTTGTCGTCGAGGAAGGGGTGGAACAGGCCGATGGCGTTGGAGCCGCCGCCGACGGCGGCGATGATGACGTCGGGCAGCCGGCCCTCCTGCTCCAGCATCTGGGCGCGTGCTTCCGTGCCGATCACCGACTGGAAGTCGCGCACCAGCTCCGGATAGGGATGCGGGCCGGCGGCGGTGCCGATCAGATAATAGGTGTCCTCGACATTGGTGACCCAGTCACGCAGCGCCTCGTTCATCGCGTCCTTCAGCGTGCCGTGGCCGGCGGTGACCGGGCGAACCTCGGCGCCGAGCAGCTTCATGCGAAAGACGTTCGGGCTCTGGCGGGCGACGTCGGTTGCACCCATGTAAACCACGCAGGGATAGCCGAAGCGCGCAGCGACCGTGGCGGAAGCGACACCATGCTGGCCGGCACCGGTCTCGGCAATGATGCGCTTCTTGCCCATGCGCTTGGCGAGCAGGATCTGGCCGAGGCAATTGTTGATCTTGTGCGAGCCGGTGTGGTTCAGGTCCTCGCGCTTGAAATAGACCTTGGCGCCGCCCCCGAGGCCCTTCGCCGAGGAAACCTCGCGAAGATACCTTGTCAGGCCCTCGGCGAAATAGAGCTTCGACGGTCTACCGGCATAATGGGTCGAAAGGTTCTCCAGCTCCGCCTTGAACTCCGGATCATTCTTGGCCTTGTTCCACTGCTCTTCGAGATCGAGGATCAGCGGCATCAGCGTCTCGGCGACGAAGCGGCCGCCGAAAATGCCGAACATGCCCTGCTCGTCGGGCCCGGTGCGGAAGGAATTGGGCATAGCCGGCCTGTTCATCGCCGATCTCCTGAGTCTTTGCTTCTGAGCACGTCCTTATCGGAAAACCGGTTCCCACTTTTCCGGGACATGCTCGGGTTTGAAAACTTCCTCAGGCGGCGCGGTCGTCGCGCGCGGCCCTGACGGCCCGGAAAAACTGCTCGATCAGCGCCGGATCCTTGACGCCCGGAGCGCTCTCCACGCCGGAGGAGATGTCTATCCCGGGCGGATTGGCCAGTCTGAGGGCATCGCCGACATTGGCGGCGTTGAGCCCTCCGGAAAGCATGTAATCGAGGCCGGCGTCAAGGCCGGCAAGGATGCGCCAGTCGAAGGCGACGCCATTGCCGCCAGGCAATTGCGATCCCTTGGGCGGCTTGGCGTCGAACATCAAGCGGTCGGCAACGCCGACATAGGGCTTTATCCGCTCGAGATCCGCGGCTTCGCTGACCGACAGCACCTTCATCACCGGCAGGCCGTAGCGGGTCTTGAGCTCGGCCACCTGCACCGGCGTTTCGGAACCATGCAGTTGCAGCATATCCGGCTGCATCCTCGCGACAATCTCGTCGAGAAGGGCATCATCCGCATCCACGGTGACGGCAACCGCCTTGGCCTTGCCGATGGCCGCCTGGCGCAGACGGCCAGCCTCGGCCGGATCGACGAAGCGCGGGCTTTTGGCAAAGAAGATGAAGCCGACATGGCTGGCCCCGCCGGCAAGCGCGGCGGCCATCGCGGCGTCGGTCTTCAATCCGCAGATCTTGATGTCGAGCGTCATGGCGCGGGATTGGCACGAAAAGCCGCAAGAGTCGAGAAAAAGCATGCCGTTGCCGGGCCGGCGGAAAGCGCTACCTTTCGAATAGGGACACAGGCGGGAGCAGGAAGATCATGACCGACAAGACCGTCGCCGAACTCAGGCAGAAGATCGCGCAGGCGCGCGAGGTGATCGCGCATCTGATGGACAAGTCCGCTTTCAACGGCGCCGAGGCGCACCGGGCGCTCGACTATTTCGGCAGCGACGCGTTCGACCGGAATTTTTTGCCGTGGCCGCATGCGAGTGAGGAAGGGCTGCGGCCGGAGGAACTCAACGCGGCGAATGACGATTGAGCGGCTGCGGTGGGCCGCCAGCTATACGGGTGCCAGGGCGACGCCTACTCAAACACGATCGCCTGCAGCGCGCCGCCGTTGCGCTTCAGCCAGTCCTTGCAGCGATCGGTGTCGGGGCAGAGCTTTTCGCACAGCTTCCAGAATTTCGGTCCGTGGTTCATCTCTTTCAGATGCGCGACCTCATGCGCCACCAGGTAATTGATGACCGGCGGCGGCGCCATCATGATGCGCCACGAGAAGGACAGATTGCCCTCCGAGGTGCATGACCCCCAGCGGCTGGAGGTATCCTTGTAGCGGATCGCCTTGGCGCGCTTGCCGATCGCCTCGGTGTGCTTGACCACCAGCTTCTCGATCTCGCGCTTGGCCTCGCGTTTCAGATAATCGGCGATGCGGCGCGGCAGGTGGACACGCTCGCCATGGATGATGAGCAGCGGGCCGCGCTCGTCGCGCGCGATGGTGACGGTGCCGCGTTTGGCCGGCTCATGGACGATGCGGTGCGGCACGCCGCGGATCGGGATCTTGATGCCGGGCCGCACCTGCGGGCGCATCGGCACCTTGGCCAGGCGCTGCTCCAGCCAGTCCTGATGGCGGTCGAGGAACTTCTCCACCTCGCCGCGGCGCAAGCCGGGCGGCACGGTTATGCGCAGCCCCTGGCCGCCGGAATCGATACGCAGCGTCAACCGCCGGGCCCTCGCGCTCTCGACGATTTTGAGCGGCAGGGTGCGGCCGGCGACGCAATGCTCGCGCTCCACGACGGGCTTGGGTTCTGGCTTGGTCAGATTGCGAAAGAAGCCGAGGGTCATGGCCGGACGATACGCGATTCGAGAAAAACGACCAGTAGAGTGAGGCTACATGGAGAACAAAAAAGAAACGGCGCCGCTTGCGCGACGCCGCATGTCGGCCGAGCCTTATGATTGAGGCTCAGTCGTCAAGGAGGTTCGAGCCCTTGCCGCGCTTCGGCCCCGTCGCTCCGGTCGGACCACTCGTCGTGGTCGGCGCGGTCCGCTTGTTGCGCTCGGCCATGAAGCGGTCGAACTCTTCCTGGTCCTTGGCACGGCGCAGCTCGCGGGCATACTCGTCGAACTCGTTCAGCATCTCGTCGAGCTTGCGGCGCTCCTCGGCGAGGCGTTCGAGTTCCTTCTCGCGCCAGTCGTCGAAAGCGACGTTGCCGGTGCGGGACGAGCCATGGCCCCAGCGGGCCGCCTTTTCCGAGCCACGGCGGCAGCCGGCGAAGATGCCGTCGGTGGCGCGGTTGACATCGCGCTTGAAGCCTTCGAGCCGGTCGCCCCAGATGATGTAGGCAAGCATGGCGAAGCCCAGCGGCCAGAACACCATGAAGCCGATCACCATCAGCGCGATGGTCGCCGGCGTCCAGGCCGGACGGATCAATGCACTTGTGTTCATTTTCTCCCAATCCTTCCGTTGGAGACAGCCAAACCGGCTGCGTGGAATCGAAATGGGAAGGCGAAATCGGCGATTCAAGGCAAGTCCGGCCAAAACCGGCGAAAGGCCTGAAATGATTATCGCTTTTTGAGTTTCTCGAGGAAAAGCACTGCCATTCCGGCGACCAGCCCCCAAAAAGCCGCGCCGACGCCGAACAAGGTGAGCCCTGAGGCCGTCACCGCAAAGGTGAGCGTGGCCGGCATGCGCTCGCCCGCATCATGGAGCGCGATCGAGAGCGCGTTGGCTAAAGGCGCCATCAGCGCCAGGCCGGCGACCAGCACGATCAGGCTCTGCGGCAGGACGGCGAAGATCGCCACCAGCGAAGCGCCGAAGATGGCGAAGACCAGATAGGCGAGCGCATAGAACGGCCCCGTCTTCCAGCGCTCGGCGGGATCCGGATGGACATCCGGGCCGGTGCAGATCGCCGCGGAGATCGCCGCCAGATTGGTCGTCGAGGCGCCGAACGGCGCCGAGAGCAGCGAGAACAGCCCGGTGACGCCGATCAGCGGGCCAGGTTCCGGGTGGTAGCCGGCGGCTTTCAGCACCGCGAGACCGGAGAGGTTCTGCGAGGCCATGGTGACGAGGTAGAGCGGCAAGGCCAGGCCAATGATCGCCGAAACGGTGAACTGCGGAGCGATCAGCGTCAGTGTCGACAATTCCGGCGCCGGCAGGCCGCCGACGCGGCCGGTGAGGAAGGCGGCAAGGCCGCCGCCGATCAGCACGACAAGGACCGAAACCGCCGGGTTGAACAGCCGGATGACGAAGAAGGCGGCGATCAGCGGCAGGATCAGCCACGGATCGGCGGGAATGGCCTTGACCGCGTTGATGCCGAAGCCGACCAGGATGCCGGCCAGCATGCCGGACGCCACCGAGGCCGGAATCTGCGCGATCAGCCGGGTCAGCGGCTTGAACAGGCCGGTGGCGATCAAGAGGATGCCGGTGACGATGAAAGCGCCGACGGCTTGCGCCATGGTGAAGCCGCTGGAGGCCGCGATCAGCGCCAGGCCCGGCGTTGACCAGGCGGTGATGACCGGCATTTTCGTGCGCCAGGACAGCCACAGGCATTCGATGGCCATGGCCAGGCAGATCGCCGTCACCCCGCTCGCGGTCTCGATCTGAGTGGCGCCGATCGCCTTGGCGGCGGCAATGACGATGGCCAAAGTGCCGCCAAAGCCGACGATGGCCGCAACGAAGGCGGATATCGGGATGGAAATGCGCATGCTTATGAAACCCGCTGGATCAGGTCGCCGACGGCGCGGTTGAGCATGTCGAGATCCTCCGGGCGGGACAGGCGATGATCGCCGTCGGGGATAAGCGACAGCGTGACGTCATCGGCCGGCAGCAGTGCGGCGAGCTTCAGCGCATGACCGGAAGGCACGTCGGGATCGGCGAGACCCTGCAGGATATGTACCGGGCAATGAGTGTCGATCGGCCCGGTCATCACCCGGTTCGCGCGGCCGTCCTCGATCAGCGCGCGCGTGTAGATATAGGGCTCGGCGGAATAGTCGGACGGTTCCTCGAAAAATCCCTTTTTCGAAAGGTCGCGCTTCTGCGCCCTGGTCAGCACCGGCTCGATCAGCTCGACGGTAAAGTCGGGCGCCGGCGCAAGCAGCACCAGGCCGGCGATGCGGTCGTCGCCGGCCTTGCGCAATTCCTGCACCATGCGCAGCGCAATCCACGCCCCCATCGAGGAGCCGACCAGGATCTGCTTGCCCTTGCTGAAGCGGCGAAAGACGGCGAGGCTCTCGGCCAGCCATTTCGAGATCGTGCCCTCGGCGAATTCGCCGCCCGATTCGCCGTGGCCGGAATAGTCGTGGCGCAGATAGGCGCGGCCTTCGCGGCTCGCCCAGGCCGACAGCGCCTCGGCCTTGGTGCCCAGCATGTCGGACTTGTAGCCGCCCAGCCAGACGATGCCCGGCGCTGAGCCCAGCGCCTGCCTGACAGCGATCTGCGTTCCGTTCACGTCGATGAAAACTGGTGCGCTGGCGTCCATGACCTCGTCCTTCCGGCCGGTCTTTTGGCACATCCGGCGGTTCGCGGAAAAGTGCTCGCACCTTTTCTTTGCTTGGTGCAGGCAATGGCAAGCTTTGAGGTGATTTCCTGGCGAGGCTGTGCTATTGACTCCGGCCGCGCGCTCACCACATAGGCGCGTCCAAGCGATTGAACTCAAAGAAACCCTGAACGAAACGGCCGAGGAGACCACGACCATTCGCAGACCTTTCAAAGCAGCGGCCCCGACCAAGGACGGTCCGCGCTCCAACCGAGACATCCGGGTGCCCCGGGTCCAGCTCATCGACGCAGAAGGCCACAACCGTGGCGAAGTTTCCATCAACGACGCGCTGCTGCTGGCCGAAGAGGCCGGGCTGGATCTCGTCGAGATATCGCCCAACGCGCAGCCGCCCGTCGTCAAGATCCTCGATCTCGGCAAGCTGAAATACGCCAACCAGAAGAAGGCGGCCGAGGCGCGCAAGAACCAGAAGGTCATCGAGATCAAGGAGATCAAGATGCGCCCGAACATCGACAGCCATGACTACGAGACCAAGATGAAGGCCGTGCGGCGCTTCTTCGAGGACGGCGACAAGGTCAAGCTGACGCTGCGTTTCCGCGGCCGCGAAATGGCGCATATGGAACTCGGCATGCAGCTCCTGAACAAGGTGCGCGAGGAAGTCGCGCCGATCGCCAAGGTCGAGGCCGAGCCGAAGCTCGAAGGCCGACAGATGATGATGGTGCTGGCGCCCCGCTGACGGTGCGCCTCACGTTTCCTTTCCGTCCTGGAGCCATTCCGGCGCGATCGCCGCAAACTGTCGCGCCGATCACGGTTTCGCGAAGGAGAATTGACCGGCCGGCGCTGCTTGGTGCTCCAAAATCCGCCTGAATTGCCGCGCAGGGCGACCCGACGATCGGCGGGGCGCCTGTTTTTCTATCCGATCGCCGGCTTCTCGACGATCGAGCTCCTTGATCGCGAGCAAAATCGACGATCGGATTTTCCCGATCGCGACCAAATCGACGATCGGGTTTTCCCGATCGCGATCAAAACACGACGATCGGATTGGCCATGGTCGATGAAACAAAGATCCCGACCGACAACCAGATAGAAGGGTTGGGCGGCTACCAGTATATGCGCCGCATCGTACTGGCGGTGCTCATCGTGGTGCTGTTTGCGGCACTCCTGTTCGGCCAGTCGACGTTCCCTCCCGAGACGCCCGTGCACGAGACGATCGAGATGTTTGGCGTGCTCCTGATCTTCCTCGGCGTCGTCGGGCGCTTGTGGTCGACGCTTTACATCGGCGGCCGCAAGTCATCTGAGGTGGTCACCGGCGGGCCCTATTCGATCACCCGCAACCCGCTCTATCTGTTCTCGACCGTGGCGGCAGCCGGCGTTGGCGCGCAGATTGGCTCGTTTTCCGGCATCATCCTCTTCGCGGTCCTTTGCGCCGGCGCCTTCCACGTCGTCATCCTGCGCGAGGAGCGCTATCTCAAGGAAGTCCTCGGCGCTCCCTACAAAGCCTATCTGGCGCGCGTGCCGCGCTTCTTTCCAAAGCTTTCGCTCTACCAGGAAGGCGACACCGGCAGCTTCAAGCCGCGCCTGCTCTTGAACACGCTGCTCGACGGACTGGTGTTCCTGGTGGCGCTGCCGGCCTTCGAACTGATCGACGGCGCGCAGCAGTCGGGCGTGCTGCCGGTGTGGTTTACGCTGCCCTGAACGGGACAGCGCGCCGCAGGGCGTGAGGTGTTGCGCACGAGCCCTGTTTGATCTATAGGACCGCCGTTCCGCGTATCGGCCACGGAAATCATCTCTGATTTACGGAAAGCACGATACGCAGAGCAAATACAAAAACCGCCCGGCAGGGCATGCCGTGGCGGTTTCATTTGCTTTTCGGGCTTTGGTCGGCCCGAAGCGAGAAAAGAAGCGCGATGGTGCGCCACATTACGGAGTAGCAAAATGCCCAAGATGAAGACCAAATCGGCCGCCAAGAAGCGGTTCAAGATTACCGCCACCGGCAAGGTGCTGTCGGCTGCCGCCGGCAAGCGCCACGGCATGATCAAGCGTTCCAACAAGTTCATTCGCGATGCCCGCGGCACGATGGTTCTGGCTGAACCGGACGGCAAGAAGGTCATCAAGAATTTTCTGCCGAACGGCCTTTAAGCATTCGGTCCGGAACAGCGTTTTAAGGAGATCATGACATGGCACGCGTAAAGAGAGGCGTCACCGCCCACGCCAAGCACAAGAAGGTCCTGAAAGCCGCCAAGGGCTTCTACGGCCGTCGCAAGAACACCATCCGCATCGCCAAGCAGGCGGTGGAAAAGTCGCTGCAGTACGCCTATCGCGACCGCAAGAACCGCAAGCGCTCGTTCCGCGCGCTGTGGATCCAGCGCATCAATGCAGCGGTGCACGAGCACGGCCTGACCTATGGCCGCTTCATCGACGGCCTCAACAAGGCCGGCATCGAGATCGACCGCAAGGTCCTTTCGGACATGGCCATCCACGAGCCGCAGGCTTTCGCAGCCCTTGTGGCCAAGGCCAAGGTGGCGCTCGAATATCTGAAGAACACCACGCCGAATGCTTTTGAGAGCGCTGTCGCCTAAGCCAGCGCTTCCCAAGCATTCGCTATTCTGATTTGGGGAACCCGCGCTGGCACGGCTGGCGCGGGTTTTTCTTATGCCTGATGCAACCAAATTGGTGACGCGCCGGACCCCGGTGGTTGCCCGATCGAGAGAGTTTCGCCGTGAACGCCACCGCTGGAAATCTTGAAACCCTTGAAGCTTCTTTGATGGCCGACATCGCGGCCGCGGCCGACGAGCAGGCGATCGAGGCTGTGCGCGTCTCGGCGCTGGGCAAGAAGGGCTCGGTCTCCGAGATGCTGAAAACGCTCGGCGCGATGAGCACCGAGGAGCGGCAGGTCAAGGGCCCGGCGATCAATGGGCTGAAGAACCGCGTCACCGAGGCACTGACGGCGCGCAAGTCGGAGCTGAAGGACGTGGCGATCGCAGCGCGGCTCGCCGCCGAGACGGTCGACGTCACGCTGCCGGTGCGCCAGTCGCCGGCCGAGCGCGGCCGCATCCATCCGATCAGCCAGGTGATCGACGAGATCGCCGCGATCTTCGGCGACCTCGGCTTCGCGATCGCGGAAGGTCCGGACATCGAGACCGACTACTACAATTTCACCGCGCTCAATTTCCCCGAAGGCCACCCGGCGCGCGAGATGCACGACACCTTCTTCTTCCAGCCGGACGAGAAGGGCGAACGCAAGCTTTTGCGCACGCACACCTCGCCCGTGCAGATCCGCACCATGGAGCAGCAGAAGCCGCCGATCCGCATCGTCATCCCCGGCAAGACCTACCGGCAGGATTCGGACGCAACGCACTCGCCGATGTTCCATCAGGTCGAGGGGCTGGTGATCGACAAGACCGCCAACATCGCCAACATGAAGTGGGTGCTGGAGGAATTCTGCAAGGCCTTCTTCGAAGTGCCGAGCGTCAAGATGCGCTTCCGGCCGTCCTTCTTCCCGTTCACCGAGCCCAGCCTCGAGGTCGACATCCAATGCGACCGCTCGCGGCCAGGCGAAGTGCGCTTCGGCGAAGGCTCCGACTGGATGGAGATCCTGGGCTGCGGCATGGTGCATCCCAACGTATTGCGTTACGGCGGGCTCGATCCCGACGAATACCAGGGCTTTGCCTGGGGCATGGGCATCGACCGCATCGCCATGCTGAAATACGGCATGCCGGACCTGCGCGCCTTCTTCGACGCCGACGTGCGCTGGCTCACGCATTACGGCTTCCGGCCGCTCGACATGCCGACGCTGTTCGGGGGCCTTTCCACATGACTGCTCCCCACACCGGGGGCTGCCGCTGCGGTGCCGTGCGGTTCGAGGCCTCGGCCGAGCCGCACCACATCAGCTATTGCCATTGCGGCGATTGCCGGCGTGCCAGCGGCGCGCCGGTGTCGGCCTTTATCGGCTTCGCCGCCGACCAGATCGCGCTCGAAGGCAAGTCGCTGAAGAGCTACCGGAACGGCCCGGTGGCGCGCTCGTTCTGCGGCATTTGCGGCTCGCCGATCGCCTATAGCGACGAGCGGCTCGCCGGCCATATTTACTTCACGCTCGGCGCCATGGACATGCCTGCCTATTTCAGGCCGACGCTGCATGCGCATGTGCGCGAGCAGCTGCCCTTCCTGCATATGCCCGATTCACTGCCGCGGCACCTCAAGACGAGCGTGGCTAGACCTGACGCGCAAAGCCCTTCCTACGGAACACAGTCATGAAATTCACCCTCTCCTGGCTCAAGGACCATCTCGAGACCGACGCTTCGCTTGCCGAAATCGTCGAGCGGCTGACGGCGATCGGCCTCGAAGTCGAACATGTCGACGACAAGGCGGGCCTAAAACCCTTTGTCATAGCCAAGGTGCTGACTGCCGTGCAGCATCCCGACGCCGACCGGCTGCGGGTGCTTACGGTCGATACCGGCGACGGCAAGCCGCCGGTGCAGGTGGTGTGCGGGGCGCCCAACGCCCGCGCCGGCCTGGTCGGCGCTTTTGCTGCGCCCGGCACCTATATTCCCGGCATCGACGTCACGCTTTCGGTCGGCAAGATCCGCGGCGTCGAGAGCCATGGCATGATGTGCTCCGAACGCGAGCTGCAGCTTTCGGACGAGCATACCGGCATCATCGACCTGCCCGAAGACGCACCGGTCGGCACCAGCTTCGCCGCCTACGCCCATCTCGACGATCCGGTGATCGAGATCAACCTGACGCCGAACCGCCCCGATGCGACCAGCGTCTACGGCATCGCGCGCGACCTCGCGGCGAGCGGCCTCGGCCGGCTGACCGGCGGCGCGATCATGCCGCATGCCGGCGACGGCATGTGCCCTGTCAAGGTCAAGATCGAGGCGCCGGAACTCTGCCCCGGCTTCGCGCTGACGCTGGTGAAGGGCGTGAAGAACGGCCCGTCGCCGAAATGGCTGCAGCAGCGGCTGATCGCCATCGGGCTTCGGCCGATCAGCGCGCTGGTCGACATCACCAACTACGTCACCTTCGACCGCGGCCGGCCGCTGCATGTGTTCGACGCGAAGAAGGTCGCCGGCAACCTTGTGGTGCGCCGCGCCAGGGACGGTGAAAAGGTGCTGGCGCTCGACGGACGCGAATACTCGCTGACGGCCGAGATGTGCGTGATCGCCGACGACAACGGCATCGAATCGATTGCCGGCATCATGGGCGGCGAGCATTCGGGCTGCGACGAGAACACCACCGACGTGCTGATCGAATCGGCGCTCTGGGACCCGATCACGACGGCCCGCACCGGTCGCACCCTCGGCATCATCAGCGATGCGCGCTACCGCTTCGAGCGCGGCGTCGACCCTGAGTTCATGGTGCCCGGCGTCGAGCTCGCGACCAAGCTGGTGCTGGAATTCTGCGGCGGCACGCCGACCGAAATCGAGGTGGCGGGCTATGCCGGCCACAAGCCGAAGATCATTTCCTTCCCGCTGTCGGAAGTGAAGCGGCTGACCGGCATCGAGGTGCCGAGAGAAGAAGCGCTCACTATACTGACCCGTCTCGGCTTCGAGCCGCGCAGCTCAGGTGACGCCGTCGAGGTGAAGGTCCCCTCCTGGCGTCCGGATGTCGACGGCAAGGCCGATCTCGTCGAGGAAGTGATGCGCATCCACGGCGTCGACAACATAGCGCCGCAGCCGCTCACCTCGCATGACGCGGTCAACGGCAGGATCCTGACCATGCTGCAGGTGCGCACCCGGGCCGCCAAGCGCGCGCTCGCCGTGCGCGGCATGATGGAGGCGGTCACCTGGTCGTTCATTCCGGCGAAACACGCGGAGCTGTTCGGCGGCGGCCAGAACGGGCTGAAGCTCGCCAATCCGATCGCCGCCGACATGTCCGACATGCGGCCGTCGCTGCTGCCCGGGCTGATCAGCGCCGCCCAGCGCAATGCCGATCGGGGCATCGGCGACGTGGCGCTGTTCGAAGTGTCCGGCACCTATGAAGGCGACTTGGCCGACCAGCAGCGGCGCGTCGCCGCGGGCGTGCGGCGGGGCACCGCCAAGCTCGACGGCTCGGGCCGCAGCTGGGCCGGCAATGCCGGGCCGGTCGGCGTGTTCGACGCCAAGGCCGATGCGATCGCGGCGCTCGAAGCTTGCGGCGCGCCGGTCGACAGGCTGCAGATCGAGCCCGGCGGCCCGGCCTGGTACCACCCCGGACGCTCAGGCAGGATCAAGCTCGGGCCGAAGACCGTGCTCGGCACTTTCGGCGAGTTCCATCCAAGGACGCTCGAAGTGCTCGACGCCTCTGGGCCGCTCTGCGGCTTCGAGGTCTTTGTCGATGCCGTGCCGGAGCCGAAGGCCAAGCCAACGCGCACCAAGCCGAAGCTGGAGCTTTCACCCTTCCAGACGGTGAAGCGCGATTTTGCTTTCGTCGTCGACCGGACGGTCGAGGCCGGCACGCTGGTGCGGGCAGCTTTGGCCGCCGACAAGAAGCTGGTCACCGGCGTCTCGGTGTTCGACGTGTTCGAAGGCGCTGCGCTCGGCGCCGCCAAGAAGTCGATCGCCATCGAAGTCTCGATCCAGCCGGTCGAAAAGACGCTGACCGACGAGGATTTCGAGGCGCTGGCGAAACGCATCGTCGAGAACGTCAACAAGCAGACGGGCGGCGTGCTCAGAACATGAGGCATTGCGGAGCGATGGCGAATCGCCCTCCAAAGGGCGATGCACCATCTCCGCTATTCCGGCCTGCCTTTCGAGGAGCAGCGCGCGGCGTTCCTCGAAATCGTAACGGCGGACCCGCTGCTTGCCAATACACTGGCGCGAGTGCGTGCGCTGGCGTTGCCGGACTGGCTGGTGGTTTCCGGCGCGCTTTACAACAGCATCTGGAACCATCTCACCGGCAGGCCCTCAGGCTACGGCATCAAGGATGTCGATCTGTTCTATTTCGACGGCACCGATCTCTCCTACGAGGCCGAGGACGCGGTGATCCGCCGGGCGGCGCAGCATTTCGAAGGACTGACGCTACCGGTGGAGGTGCGAAATCAGGCACGCGTGCACCTGTGGTATCCGGCCAAGTTCGGGCAGGCATGCCCGCGCTACACGAGCGCGAGTGAATCGATCGGCTATTTCGCCTCGAAGACGCATGCGGTCGGGGTGCGGTTCGACGCAGACGAGGCGTTGGAGCTGGTGGCGCCGTTCGGGCTCGATGACATTTTTTCGTTCCGCATCACGCCGAACCGGGTGCTGGACAACCAGCGGACGCATGAGGCGAAGGGGAGGAGGGCGCGAGAGAACTGGCCGGAGATCAGCGTCGTGCCTTGGTAGGTCAGCGCGAGGCGCCCCCCTCTGTCCTGCCGGACAGAGGGGGCGCTGTCCCGCCAGCGTCTCAAAGCAAGCTGAAATGTCTAACCATTCACCAGCGCCAGCAGCTCTTCAGTATAGCGCTTGCCGACGACCTTGTCGGGCGACAGCGCGTCGCCGATGGCCGCGATCTCGGCGGCGCTCAGCTTGATCCCGGCCGCTGCCGTGTTCTGCTCCAAATGGCGGATCTTGCGCGCGCCGGGGATCGGCACGATGAAATCGCCCTGGTGCAGCACCCAAGCGAGCGCCAGTTGCGCCGCTGTCACGCCCTTTTCCATCGCCAACTTTTCCAGCACGGCAATGACGGCATTGTTGGCTTCCATGGCTTCGGCCTGGAAGCGCGGCAGGCCGAGGCGCCAGTCGCCGGCGCCGAGCGCGTCGGGCTTGGCGATGGTGCCGGTGAGCAGGCCGCGGCCGAGCGGGCTGTAGGGCACGAAGCCGATGCCGAGCTCGCGGCAGACGGCAAAGACCTCGTCCTCGGGATCGCGGCTCCACAGCGAATACTCGCTCTGCACGGCGGCGATCGGGTGCACGGCATGCGCCCGGCGCAGCGTGGCGCCGCTCACTTCCGACAGGCCGAGCGCCCGCACCTTGCCCTCGCGCACCAGCTCGGCCATGGCGCCGACCGTGTCCTCGATCGGCACGTTCGGGTCAACGCGATGCTGGTAGTAGAGGTCGATGACGTCGGTATCGAGCCGCTTCAGCGAGGCCTCCGCCACCGCCTTGACGTGCTCAGGGCGGCTGTCGACGCCGATCATGCGGTCGATGCCCGAACCGTGCTCGGATATCTTGAAGCCGAATTTGGTGGCGATGGTGACCTTCTCGCGTACCGGCTTCAGCGCCTTGCCGAGCAGGATCTCGTTCTCGTAAGGGCCATAGACTTCGGCGGTATCGAAGAAGGTGACACCGATCTCGACGGCGCGGCGCAGCGTGGCGATGGCTTCCGCCTCCGGCTGTCCGCCATAGACAAAGCTCATGCCCATGCAGCCGAGGCCGACGGGGAAGACTTCGAGTTCAGTTCCTAATTTGCGGGTTTGCATGGCGCATCTCCTTGTTGCGATGGAGATGAAATAGCGCCTAGGCATCCGTTCGATAATCATGTCTCTTTCGCACAGCTCGCTCTATAAGATAGATCAATGAACCGGACGAACCTTTCCCAGCTGGCCGTTCTCGCCGCGGTCGCGCAATGCGCCAGCTTCCGCGGCGCGGCCCGCGAGCTCGGCATCGCGCCGTCGGCGGTCAGCCATGCGGTGGCGAGCCTGGAGGCGCGGCTCGGCGTGCGGCTTCTGGCGCGCAGCACGCGCAGTGTCGCCCCGACCGAGGAAGGCGCGCGGCTGTTGGAGCGCCTGCGGCCGGCACTGTCCGAGATCGACCTGGCGCTGGAAACGGCGGTCGAGACGCGCGACCGGCCGGCTGGCAATCTCAGGCTTAGCGTGCCGCGCACCGCCGCGCATCTGGTGCTGACGCCGCGGCTCGCTGCCTTCACGGCCGCCTATCCCGAGATCATGTTGGAGATCGTGATCGAGGACCGCTTCACGGATGTGGTGGAGGGTGGGTTCGACGCCGGTGTCAGGCTGGGCGAAAGCCTGCAGCGCGACATGATCGCGGCGCGCATCGGGCCGAACATCCGCGGCGCGGTGGTCGGCGCGCCTTCCTACTTCGCGACCATGCCCAAACCGCGCCATCCATGCGATCTCGCCGATCACCGCTGCATTCGCTTCCGCTTCTCCAGCGGCATCCTCTACCGCTGGGAGTTCGAGAAGGACGGCGAGGAAATCGAGATCGCCGCACAAGGGCCGCTGATCCTCGATGAGGACCATCTGATCGCCCAGGCGGCGATCGACGGCGCCGGGCTCGCCTTCGTCTTCCAGGACTATGTGAAGGCGCCGCTCGCCGATGGCCGGCTGATCCGCGTGCTGGAGGACTGGTGCCCCGCCTTCGACGGCTTCTTCGTCTACTACCCAAGCCGCCGCCAGATGCGGCCGGCGTTGCGGGCCTTCGTCGATTTCTTCAAGGTGAGCGGGTAGGGCTCCTCCGTTCCGCTTGTGGGGAGGGCTGGAAGAAAGGTGATTTCAGCGACGTTTTTCGACCATGCAATCGTCCATCACCAACACCGCCACCCGCTATGGCTGGGCGATGATCATCCTTCACTGGCTGATCGGCATCATCTTCATCGGCCAGTTCGTGCTCGGCTTCGTGATGATGCGGATCGACAGCCAGCGGACATCCTTCGAGCTGATCCAGCTGCATAAGTCCTTCGGCTTCCTGCTGCTTGGGCTGGTCATCCTGCGCATCGCCTGGCGTGTCGGCGATGCGGCGCCAGCACTCCCGCCTTCGGTGGGAACATTGGAGCGCAAGGCAGCGCCGCTGGCGCATTTCGCGCTTTACGCCTTCCAGGTTGCCCTGCCGCTCTCCGGCTGGGCGCTGGTCTCGGTCTCGACGCTGGAAATCCCGACGATGCCGTTCAACCAGTTCGTCATGCCCGACCTGCCGCTCGCCGAATCCGACGCCGCGGAAAGCTTCTGGTCGGCCGCGCATTGGTATCTTGCCTATGCCGGCATCGCGCTGGTCGCGTTGCATATCCTTGCTGCGATGCGCCACCATTTCCTGCTGCGCGACAGCGTGCTCACGCGCATAATCACGCCTTCGTCAGCCCGGGAATAGGGCGGGCCGCCCGTTCGTTGGTGGCGGGAAGACAGCAATGCGCTGGTTCAGGATAGGAAAGATGTCGATGCATGCGCGCATCCTCGGATTGGCGGCCTTTGCCGCTTGCCTTGCCGCGCCGGTTTGCGCCGCGGTGGCGCTCAGTGACGCCGCCGGCAGCTATACGATCAGCCCGGCGGGCTCCTCGATCCGCTTCACCATCGGCAAGGCCGGCGGTGGCGGCTTCGGCGGTGCCTTCGGCCGCTTCAAGGGCACGATCCGCATCGACAATGCCGATGTCGGGCGCTCGAAGGTCAACCTCACCATCTTTCCGGAAAGCGTCGGCACCGGCCAGGGCCGCATCGATGCTTTCCTGCGTTCCGACGCCGTCTTCGACAGCGCCAACAATCCGGAGATCCAGTTCCGCTCGACAAACGTGACCCGCACCGGCGAGACCACCGCCGTGGTCACCGGCCGGCTGACGGCGCGCGGCAAGACGTTTTCGGAAAAGTTCACGGCCGAGCTCGATGGGCTGAAGTCAGGAACCATCAAGTTCCATGTCACCGGCAAGGTGCTCAGATCGCGCTACGGCATGGATGTCGGCACGCCGATCTATTCCAACGTCGTCGACTTCGACATGACCCTGACGGGGAGAAGGGGTTAGCTCTGGTCGCGCATCCTCGGGTTCGTCATCCTAGGGCGGAGCAAGGAGCGAAGCGACGCGCGCAGACCCTAGGATCCATGCCGTGACGCTAAGGCGTTGCAACGGTTACAGAATTCTGCATCCCTGCACTTTACGTCATAGGTCACGGAATGGATCCTCGGATCAAGCCCGAGGATGACGAAGGCGCTTTGTGGCCCGCGTCTGCGATTGGCTTTTCTCCGGAATTGGGGCACACCTCCATCGACGTAACCGACATGGAGAAGCATGATGTTCCGATGGGGTGTTCTGTCGACGGCCAAGATCGGCCGCGAGCAGCTTTTGCCGGCGATCGTGGATTCTGAGAACGGCCTGCTGTCGGCGATCGCCAGCCGCGATCTGGCGAAGGCTCGCGCCCTGGGCGAGCGTTTCGGCGCCCGCCATGCCTTCGGCTCCTATGAGGAACTGCTCGCTTCCAAGGAGGTCGACGGCGTCTATATTCCGCTGCCGACCTCGCAGCATGTCGAATGGACGGCGAAGGCAATCGAGGCGGGAAAACATGTGCTGGTCGAGAAGCCTCTTGCGCTCGACGCCAAGGACATCCCGCCGCTGATCAAGCTGCGCGACGAGAAGAACGTGCTGGTCTGCGAGGCCTTCATGGTCGTCTACCACCCGCAGTGGATCAAGGTGCGCGACCTGATCGCCAGCGGCGCGATCGGCCGGCTGCGCCACGTCCAGGGCGCGTTTTCCTATTACAATGTCGATCCCACCAACATGCGCAACCAGCTCGATCTCGGCGGCGGCGCGCTGCCCGACATCGGCGTCTATCCGACCGTGTCGACGCGCTTCTCGACCGGCAAGGAACCGGTCCGCGTGCAAGCCACCATCGAGCGCGACAAGACCTTCGGCACCGACATCTATTCCTCGATCCGCGCGGATTTCGGCGACTTCGAACTGTCCTTCTACCTGTCGACGCAGATGGCGGCGCGACAGGTGATGGTGTTCCACGGCGAGAAGGGTTTCATCGAGGTCTTTGGCCCGTTCAATGCCGGGCTCTACGACCACCATCGCATCGAATTGCACAACCAGAACCACACCGAGGCGCAGGTGTTCCGCTTCCCAGGCACCCAGCAGTACCGGCTGGAATGCGAGGCCTTCGTACGCGCGGCCCAGGGCGGCAAGGACCGTGTCTTCACGCTGGAGGAATCGGTCCTCAACCAGAAGGTCATCGACGCCATCTTCCGCGCCGGCGACAAGGACGGGTGGGAGCCCGTCTGACAGGCCGTCGGAAGGGCGCTTGGGGGAACGAAGATGGCTGACGACGCGGATGTCATCATTGTCGGCGCGGGGCTGGCAGGCCTCGTCGCCGCGGCCGAGCTGGCCGAGGCCGGCAAGAAAATCATCATCGTCGACCAGGAGCCCGAGCAATCGCTGGGCGGCCAGGCCTTCTGGTCGTTCGGCGGGCTCTTCCTGGTCGACTCGCCCGAGCAGCGGCGCATGCGCATCCGCGATTCCCACGACCTCGCGCTCGCAGACTGGATGGGCACCGCCGCCTTCGACCGCCCTGAGGATTTTTGGCCGCGCAAATGGGCTGAAGCCTATCTCGGCTTCGCCGCCGGCGAGAAGCGCTCCTGGCTGGTCGAGCGCGGGTTGAAGTTCTTCCCCGTCGTCGGCTGGGCCGAGCGCGGCGGCGGCAATGCCAGCGGCCACGGCAATTCGGTGCCGCGCTTCCACATCACCTGGGGCACCGGGCCCGGCGTGCTGGAGCCCTTCGTGCTGCGCGTGCGCGAGGCGCAGAAGCGTGGGCTCGTCGAGTTCAAGTTCCGCTACCGGGTCAACGAAATCACGCGGACCGGGAAGACGGTGACCGGGGTGCGCGGCGACGTGCTGGAGCCAAGCACGGTCGAGCGTGGACGCAAGAGCTCGCGCAACGTGGCCGGGGATTTCGAGCTCCACGCCCAGGTCGTGATCGTCGCTTCCGGCGGCATCGGCGGCAACCACGAGCTGGTGCGTAAGAACTGGCCGCAGCGTCTCGGCGCGACGCCGAAGCGCATGATCACCGGCGTGCCGGACCATGTCGACGGTCGCATGCTGGCAATTGCCGAAGCAGCGGGCGGGAGGGTCATCAACCGCGACCGCATGTGGCACTATGTCGAGGGCATCAAGAATTGGGCGCCGGTCTGGACCGATCACGCCATACGTATTCTGCCGGGCCCCTCTTCGCTATGGCTCGACGCGCGCGGCAGACGGCTGCCGGTGCCGCTTTTCCCAGGCTTCGACGCTTTAGCCACGCTCAGCCATATCATGAGCACCGGCTTCGATTATTCCTGGTTCATCCTGACGAAGAAGATCATCCAGAAGGAGTTTGCGCTGTCGGGCTCGGAGCAGAATCCGGACCTCACGGGCAAGAGCTGGCGGCAGGTGCTCGGCCGCGCCACGTCGGGCATTCCCGGGCCGGTGAAAGCCTTCATGGAAAAGGGCGAGGATTTCATCGTCGAGGCCAACCTTTCGAAGCTGGTGGCGCGGATGAACGGGCTGGCCGGCGAACCGCTGCTCGATGTGGCGCAGGTCGAACGCGAGATCCGCGCCCGCGACATGCAGCTCGACAACCCGTTCTCCAAGGATGCGCAGGTCACCGCGCTGCGCGGCGCGCGCGCTTATCTCGGCGACAGGCTGATCCGCACCGCAAGGCCGCACAAGATGCTCGATCCGGCGAACGGCCCGTTGATTGCGGTCCGCCTCAACATCCTCACCCGCAAGACGCTGGGCGGCTTGCAGACCGATCTCGACAGCCGCGTGCTCGACGCGGCGGGCGAGCCGGTGCCTGGTCTCTACGCGGTGGGCGAGGTCGCCGGCTTCGGCGGCGGCGGCGTGCACGGCTATGCGGCGCTCGAAGGCACCTTCCTCGGCGGCTGCATCTTTTCCGGCCGCAGCGCCGGAAGGGCGGCGACGAAAGCGGTCGGCTGAGCGATCGAACGGTGTTACCAAAAGCTCGTGACCTCGGCCCACCTTGTATGCTGCGGCCTCATTCCGGGGATTGATGTTGCTTGAAGTCGATGCCGGAAAGGGCGTCGACGATGCACGGAGACCTCATACGAAGCGGCCTCCGGCAAGTTTGGCCTCTTCCCAAGCAAGATGGCCCCTTACAATGGGTACCCACGCGCTTTAACGGATGCTAATATTCTCCGTTACTCGGGAACGTCGCAATGTCCAAGATTTGTTTGTTGTGCGCGTGCCTTCTTTTGCTGGCCGGCTTGTCGACACCGGCCTCCTCTGAGACCCAGATCGGTCAACGCAGCCATAGATATGCGCTCGTAATCGGTAACTCGGCCTACCGTTTTGCATCATCGCTTCCCAACGGGGTAAATGATGCGAATGCCATCTCCCGAGTTTTGCAAGAGACGGGCTTCGACGTCACCCTTGGATTGGATACCGACGCATCAGCGTTCAGGGAACTCATCGGAAAATTCAGGCGAAACTTGCGGCCGGGTGACGTCTCGCTTTTTTACTTCGCCGGACACGGGCTCCAAGCGAACGGGGAGAACTACCTATTGCCCGTTGACGCCGCGCTTCAACGTCCGGCCGACTTGGCTCTGGAGGCTGAGCGCCTGCAAGACATCATCGCCGCGATGACGGCCGAGGAAAATATCGCAATCGTCCTTCTCGATGCCTGTCGGGACAATCCTTTCGTTAAGCAATTGAGTGGACCGGGTCAAAGTCGCGGCCTTGCCATAGGAAAGGGGCTGGGAGCCTTGGATGCTGGCAGGGGAGTCTTTATCGGCTTTGCAACACAACCCGGCAACGTGGCTCTCGATGGAGCCGTCAATCATAGTCCGTTTGCAGACTCTCTTGTGAAGCGGATAAAGACTCCTTCGATCGACATTGAAATTCTCATGCGTCGCGTCCGGTTGGACGTCATGAACGCGACTTCTGGGAAGCAGGTTCCCTGGAGCAACTCCTCCCTGGTAGAGCCGGGATTCTCATTCAACCCAGATGCCGCGTCTAGTCAGTCTCCGGCAGACCCCTATCAGCCAGACATCAACGCGGCGGCAGAGCTCGAATTTTGGAAATCAATCAAGGATACATCCGATGTCTCGATGTATCGTGCCTATCTAGCGGCATTTCCGAATGGTGCATTCGTCGAAATTGCAAAGAGCCGAATTGCCAAGTTCCAAGCACCTACGCCGCCACGCAAAAAGATCCTGCCGAAGAAAGTCAGTCGCAAGCCGCAAGTGTCGTTGCCTATCAATGAACCTTCCAATCGTTCGGCGGAAACGAGCGCACCAGCTAAACCGGAATCCGTGGGGCGATGCAGGGATGGCAACAAGGAGAGATGTCGCCAGAGATGCCGTGAAGGCGCAAGGCGTGCCTGCCGCAAGCTGCAACAGCTAGGGGGTTAATAACGCCGATAACTGCCTTGCGCGCGGTGGGACTTAGGCCGCGCCGCCGACTGCGGCTGGAGACGAGCAAGGGTGCATGAAAAAAAGCTGAACTCAAGAACGCGCCGGGCACCACTGCCGACCCGATCAGGATCGTGGATTAATACGCCACGTGAACCAGGGCTCGCCGCGTGAGCGTAGGCAGCCAGCGACCGCTTCGGCCGGCGAGGCAAATGCGCGGGAGTTCAGTTTGATTAATTGGCGCACCGGAGAGGATGAAACTGGGAACTCGTATGTCATTGTGGTTACTTCAGATTCCTGACGGGAACGTCCGCTTTGCGCCACCATTTTTCGCCATTCAGACCACCGTTGCAGCTTCCCGAGAGCTGACGGTCTGCCTAAGCCGGCACTAAGGCCCCGAACGGGGTGGTAGCGGTTACGCCGGTCACAGGTCCTGGAACACCGCCCAAGGCGTAGAGGTTTGGACTGAGCTGCTGCCGGTTCGGTGGACACGAGGTTAGGCTAGGTTATCCGCCCGCGTGGTCATTGCCACCGTGCGCGGCGATGAACATGGCGACGGCCGACCGGCAATAGGATTCGATCTCGTTGTCGTCCTCTGCTCTCGCCTCATCGAAGCGTGCGATAATCAGGAGATCGGAGCCTTTGAAAAGCGCGGCAAACAAACGGGCGGACCGGAGAGGATCGGGCACGTTCAGAACCGCCTTCGCGTGCAACTGACGCAACAGGGCCTCGATTTGGGCGATGATATGGGCGGGGCCGGCTTCGTAATGGAGCTTGCTCAACGACTTTTGACTCGTCATGTCGGCCATGACCATGGCTTCGACATTGCGGACGTCCGGGCGCAACAGCGTGCGAAGCAGTGATGATCCCACCGCCATGAGCTGATCTTCGGCCGAACCGTCGACGCCTTCAAAAAGGGCCTGTGGTATTAACTGATTGCAGCGGGCCGCAAACGCCGCGCCAAACAGCGTCTCCTTGTTCTCGAAGTGCCGATAGATGCTGAGCTTGGATATCTTCGCTCGCTGGGCGACCTTGTCCAATGTCGTCGCTTGAAAACCCAGTTCCGCAAAAAGTTCGCCCGCGGTGTCGACGATCGTTTGGCCAAGCGCCTCGTTGGCGGGCCGGCCGCGCCGGGCCCGGGTGATTTTCGCGGTTACCACAATTACAGTCCTTGACAGTATCCTAATTCCCGAATTACGATACCATACAGTTTCTTAAATGCGCAAGCCATTGGGTAGGTTTCAACCATGTCCTCCAAATCCGGGCCGCCCGGCGATATCGAATGCGGCATCGTCAACGCAGTGATGGGCGACTCGCTGGACGATATTGCGCGCCAGGCCCAACCCAACCCCCTCCAACCACAACACGGAGCCCATCACCATGGATGACGTCATCATCATCGGCGGCAGCTTTGCCGGTCTCGCTGGCGCCCTGCAGCTCGGCCGTGCCCGCCGCAAAGTCACCGTTCTCGATACCGGCCTGCCGCGCAATCGCTTCGCCGGCCACTCGCATGGTCTGCTCGGCCATGATCACAAGCCACCGCTGGACATCCTGGCTGAGGCGCGGCAGCAGCTGGCCCGCTATCCCACGGTCAAGCTGGTCAATGCCCGGGCCGAAAGCGTCTCCGGCGCCATCGACGATTTCTCAGTCGTCACTGATGATGGCGAAACCCTTATGGCGCGCCGCCTGATCCTGAGCTATGGCGTCATCGACCAGATGCCTGATGTGCCGGGCTTTGCCGAAGGCTGGGGCACGTCCATCGTGCCCTGCCCCTATTGCGACGGCTTTGAAGTCGCCGGCCAGCATTGGGGCCTCGTCTGGTCCGGCCGGCAGTCGCACAATCAGGTCAGGCTGTTCCACGATTGGACCGACAGGTTGACGGTGTTCGCCGATGGTCATGACATTCCGCCCGACATCCGGGCCGATCTGGCGCGCCGCAACACACCTGTCGTCGATGGCCGGATCATCGAGATCGCCCATCACGGGGGCCATAACGCCACCGTCAAGCTCGATACCGGCCCGAATGTCGCGGTCGACATCCTGTTCGCGCATCCGCGCAACAAACCGTCCGCAAGCCTGCATCAATCACTGGGCCTCGCCACGGTCGATACGCCCGTCGGCATCATCCTCAAGGTCGACGAGCGCCGCGAAACCAGCATGCCCGGCATCTACGCTGCCGGCGACCTCGCCAACCCCCTCACGCCGCCATCGGTTACCCTGGCATCATCGCACGGCGCGATGGCAGGTATCTTCGCCCAGCAGTCCATGCTGGTTTGAGAGCAGAGATTGGAGAGGACCATGGCCGTCGAACCGGACAGCGCGGGTGTGCGCTTCCCTCCGCCTTTGGTCTATCTGGGAGCGCTGCTGTTGGGGCTGGCGGCGGAGCGGTTCGTCACCCTGCGCTCTTTCGACATCGACTGGCGGTTGCTGGTCGCGACGGGCGCGCTGCTGTTCGTTGCCGGCGCGGCGATGATGCTTGCGGCGGCGGGGCTGTTCCGGCGGCTGGGCACCAACGTTCCGCCGTCGCAGCCAACGACCCTCATCGCAACGACCGGTCCTTATCGGTGGACCCGCAATCCCATGTATCTCGGCATGGCGCTTATCTATGCCGGCCTTGCGATCGGCTTCGACGGGCCGATCGCCTTCGCGTTGCTCCCATTGGTGCTGATCGCGATCCAGACGCAGGTGATCGACCGCGAGGAGCGCTATCTCGAAGCGAAGTTCGGCGACGACTACCGCCGCTATAAGGCCGAGGTTCGCCGCTGGCTCTGACTGTTCCGCCGCTGCCGCCTGCGGGGCTTTCTGATAAACCAGCACCGGCTTCCTTGCCGCGAGCTATCATATTCTGAAGGTTGCGGGCCGGTGTCATGGAAAACCGACTGGCCGGCTGACCCCGCAGTACACCCGGGCGCCTGAGGAGACGCACAGATTTGGTCACCGCTTGCCGCCACAAATGAGCCGTCGACGCAATGCATGCCGACGTCTGCTTTCGAGAAGCGGTAACCAAGAGCGGAGAGACCGCCACCGGCCAACTCCGGTCATCGGACCGAAACGGACTGGAATGTGCGGAAAGGGTCTGGAAGCGGCCACCTTAGGAAGCCTGACGACGTCCGCACCACATTGGTATGTGCATTACAAAATGGCGCGCCCGAAGAGATTCGAACTCCTGACCCCCAGATTCGTAGTCTGGTGCTCTATCCAGCTGAGCTACGGGCGCGCATCAGGCCGTGTGAGACACAAGCCCCGCGATCCGGTCGAGACGCCGGCCGCGATGTCGAGTGTTCCCTAACGACTGAATTTCGGAAAAGCAAGCCGGCCCGGCAAAGTTTTGTCGCAGGCGTTTACAGGATCACATTCCGACCGGGGTCTTTGCTTCGCGGAACTCCGAAGCGGGAACGTCTTCCCTGGCCTGCCACGGTCAAGCCGGGCGGCGCAGGCCGTTGCGGGCCTGATCGAGCCGCACCGGCTGGTCGGGGATGGTGACGGCGAAGACCGTGCGGCCGCCGATCGATTCGACCAGCTCCACCGTGCCGCCATGGGCGCGGATCAGCTCATGGGCGATCGCCAGGCCAAGGCCGGTGCCGCCGCTGCGCGCCGAGCCGCGGAAGGCGGCGAACAGGTTCTCGCGCGCCTTGGGCGGGAGGCCGGGGCCGGTGTCGCTGACGGTGATGCGGCTGACGCTGCCCAAGCGCTCGGCCGAGACGGCGAGCCGACGCACCACCGCGCTCTCCGTGTCGGCCGCCATTGCCTGCACCGAGTTGCGGCACAGATTGGTGAGCACGCGGAAGAGCTGGTCGGAATCGGCGTCGACTTCGAAGGTGAGCTCGACGGCATTGATGAATTCGATGCCCTCCTCGATGTCGAGCAGGCCGTGCACGTCGTCGACCAGCTGGCGCAGCCGCAAGCGGCGGCGCGACGGCGCCGGCTCCTGTGTGCGGCCATAGGCAAGCACGCCCTCCGAATAGGCGACGGCGCGGTCGAGCGCGCGCAACAGCTTCGGCGCGAAGGACTGGACGGTCGGATCCTTCACCTGGCGCAACCGGTCCGACATAAGCTGCGCGGAAGCCAGGATGTTGCGCATGTCGTGGTTGATCTTGGACACGGCAAGCCCGAGGTTGGCGAGGTGCTTCTGCTCGGCGAGCATTTTTTGCAGCCGATCCTGCATCTGCGACAACTCGCGCTCGGCGACGCCGATCTCGTCGGCACGCTCCGTCGGGCAAATTATGCGGCCGGGATCGTCCGGCGCTTCGGAGAAGGACAGGATCGAGCGCGTCATGGTGCGGATCGGGCCGATCATGATCAGATCGATCGCCGCATAGACGAGCATGGCGGTGAACAGCGAGATCAGCAGCGAGACGACGGCGACGTTGCGCGAATATCTGAGCATGGCGTTGCGCAGACTGTAGTCCGGCATGATCAGCTCGAATTCCTTGTCGCTGTCGCCGACCGGGCCGAAGACGCGCAGCATCCGGTTTCCGCCGGCGAACAACGTTTCCAGCGCGCCGGTCATGCCGTTGACCAGGCCGACATTGGCAATGTCGATATGCTCGTCGACCTTCGGCGGCATGTCGGCCACGACCAGCAGCCGCGAGACGCCGCCGTCGCGCACCGCGATCGCCTTGGCGCCGATCGCCATCAGCACGTCATTCTGGGCGGTGTGCGACAGGGAGTTGGGCTCGCCCTGCAGCAACACGATCGACACGGCGGCGGAGGTGCTCAGCCGCTCCTTCAGCCAGTTCACCCGGTAGCTGGCGATCCAGGGCAGGAAGATCAGGATTTCGGCGAGCAGCACGAAGACGATGGTGAGAAGCAGAAGCTTGGTCGACAGACCGCGCGACAGCGGCACCCGGCGCGGCGAGCTTGCCGCCGCGGGGCGTGGCTTTTCATCCGTTGACAGGACTTCACTTGTCATGACGCGGTTTTCACGAAGGCTTGATCGAGCAAGATTATGCGATTTGCGGCTTTTTTGCCAATTTCGCCGCCGGCCAGTGAAAAAATGCCTTTAGGCGGGCTGGATTGACTTCCAAAATCCTTCTTCCTATAAGCCCGCTCACGCTCGGGCCTTCCGTCCCGGCGCGGTTTCGATCGCGCCTATAACTGGCCCGGCAAAGCTCCTGTTACAGTGTGACAGAATCAAGAAGGGCCGCACGCCGCGGTATTAAAACAAATGAAGCGTACCTACCAACCGTCCAAACTCGTCCGCAAGCGCCGGCACGGTTTCCGTGCCCGCATGGCCACCAAGGGTGGCCGCGGCGTCGTCGCAGCCCGCCGCAACCGCGGCCGCAAGCGGCTCAGCGCCTGAACGAAAGACGAGATCGTTGCCCGCAACCGGCAAGCCAAAGGGGAAAACTCCCGGGCGGCTTCTGAAACGCGCGGATTTCATGGCTGTGCGCGGCGGCGAGAAGCGCCGCGGGCGGCTTTTTCTCGTCGAGGTTCTCGACCGGGGCGACGATTGTGCGCCACGCGTCGGCTACACCGTGACCAACAAGGTCGGCAACGCCGTGGTGCGCAACCGCGTCCGGCGGCGGCTGAGAGAAGCCGTGCGAACGCATGCCGCCGATGACATGGCGCCCGGCAGTGACTATGTCATCGTCGGGCGCGAAGACGTGCTTGCCATTCCGTTCGGCCAGTTGAAGGCCGAGCTTTCCCGCCGGCTGCGCGGAACACGATAGGCCAAGGGCTTTCGATGGAAAACAACCGCAATTTCTTCATCACCATCGCGCTGTCGGTGCTGATCCTGACGCTCTGGCAGGTGTTCTACATGAACCCCAAGATGGAGCAGCAACGCGAGCAGGCCCGCATCGAGCAGCAGCGTGTCGAGGCGCAGAAGAAGGAAGCGCAGGGGACCAATCCGGGCGCGGCCGGGACGCCGGCGCCGGCTCCGGGCGCCATCCCGACCGCACCTGGCGGCGAGACAGTCACTGTCGAGAGCCGTGACCAGGCTGTTGCCGCGACCAAGCGCATCAAGATCGACACGCCGAGCCTCGAGGGCTCGATCAATCTCACCGGCGCTCGCCTGGACGACCTCAAGCTCAAGCACTACACCGAGACGGTCGACAAGAATTCGCCCGAGATCCAACTCCTCAATCCGCAGGCGCTACCGACCGGCTATTTCGCCGAGATCGGGTTCGTCGGCACCGACAAGACCGGCGCGGTGCCGAGTTCCGACACGGTGTGGAGCGTTGAGGGCAATCCGACGCTGACCCCGTCGACGCCGGTGACGCTGACCTACACCAACGACAAGGGCCTGACCTTCAAGCGCACCATCTCGGTCGACAACGATTATATGTTCACCGTTTCGGACACCGTGCAGAATTCGGGAAGCGCTGCCGTCAGCCTGTTCAACTACGGTCGCGTCACGCGCTACGACAAGCCGGCGGTCGCCAGCACTTATGTGCTGCATGAAGGCCTGATCGGCGTTACTGGCACCGAGGGGCTGACGGAATACAAATACGCCGCCATCGAGAAGGACAAGGAAGTCAAGCCAGGCAAGTCGACCGACGGCTGGCTCGGCATCACCGACAAGTACTGGGCCGTCACCATGGTGCCGACCGAAAAGCAGCCCTTCCAGCCACGCTACGGCTATTTCGAGGACGGGCGCCATCGCTACCAATCCGACTTCCTCACTGATCCGATCAACATCGAGGCCGGCCAGTCCGCAACCATCGAAACCGAAGTGTTCGCCGGCGCCAAGGAAGTCGCCAAGATCAACGCCTATGAGGCTGACCGCCATATTCGCCAGTTCAATTTGCTGATCGACTGGGGCTGGTTCTATTTCATCACCAAGCCGATGTTCTGGCTGATCGACACGCTCTACAAATTCTTCGGCAATTTCGGCCTAGCGATCCTGGCCACGACCGTCATCGTCAAGGCCATCTTCTTCCCGCTGGCCAACAAGTCCTACGCGTCGATGGCGAACATGAAGAAAGTGCAGCCGAAGATGCTGGAAATCCGCGAGAAATACGCGGACGACAAGATGAAGCAGCAGCAGGCGATGATGGAGCTCTACAAGACGGAAAAGATCAATCCGTTGGCCGGCTGCTGGCCGGTGGCGCTGCAGATCCCGGTCTTCTTCTCGCTCTACAAGGTGCTCTACATCACCATCGAGATGCGGCACGCGCCGTTCTTCGGCTGGATCCACGACCTCGCGGCGCCCGATCCGACCTCGGTGTTCAACCTGTTCGGCCTGCTGCCCTTCGCGCCGCCGGCCTTCCTCCCGCATATGGGCGCCTGGGCGGTCGTGATGGGCATCACCATGTTCCTGCAGATGCGCATGAACCCGACGCCGCCGGACCCGACGCAGGCCGCGGTGTTCACCTGGATGCCGGTCCTCTTCACCTTCATGATGGGTTCCTTCCCGGCCGGCCTCGTCATCTACTGGGCCTGGAACAACCTGCTCTCGATCCTGCAGCAGGGCGTGATCATGAAGCGCCAGGGCGCCAAGATCGAGTTGTGGGACAATCTGGCGGCGATGTTCCGCAAGAAACCATCGCCGGCGGAATAGACGGCACCCCGGCCCTAACGCCAAAAACCCCGGCATGACCGGGGTTTTTTCGTTGGCGGCTTGCCCTATGGCGCTCCGGACAGAACTTCGCGCAGCCGTCTTTCGGAATTTGGCCTGCCCCCGCGAAACTGCGGCATGGCCTGCCTCGTAGCTTCCCCGGTCCTCCCCAAAAGCCGCGACGGCTTCCGGCGCAGCGACGCCGGTGTTGGGAAGGCCGTCCGGCAGGCCGGGGTCCCGCGGGGGGACCCCGGTTTTTCCTCCTAAAGCGCGACGCGCTTTAGGGACTTTGTTTTAGTGCAGTGTCGTTTTCCCAAAACCGCTCCACGCTTTTGGGCGACATGCACCAGGTCACTCCATGACGGCGCTGTGGTCGACCTTGGCCGGTGTGCCAGGCTTGCGCAGCAGAAGCACAAGCGGGATGGCGGCGAGCGAGAGCAACATCATCAGCTCGAAGTCGTCGACATAGCTGATGATCGTTGCCTGCAGCGTGACCAGCCCGTCGAGCGCGGCGCGGCCGGCGGCGGTGTAAGGGCTCAGCGCCTGCGCGATCGCCGGATCGCCGAACGCCGGATTATAGGGCGTCACATAGTCGGCGATGTTGGCATGGTTGATCTGCTGGTTCTGCGTCAGAAGCGCGGTGACGACCGAGATGCCGACGCTGGAGCCGATGTTGCGCGACAGATTGTAGAGGCCCGTCCCTTCAGCGCGCCGTTCCGGCGCCAGCGTGGCGAAGGTGATGGTGGTGAGCGGCACGAACAGGAAGCCTAAGCCGGCGCCCTGGATGAAGCCGGTGCGGATGATCGTCCATTGCGAAACGTCCGGGGTCCAGCCGGTCATGTCGTACATCGCCCAGGCGGTGACCGCGAGCCCCGTGAACAGCAGCCAGCGCGTGTCGACCTTGCCGACCAGCCGGCCGACAAGGAACATGCAGGCCATGGTGCCTAGGCCGCGCGGCCCCATGACGATGCCGGCGGTCACCACGGGATAGCCCATCAGCGTTTGCAGGTAGGGCGTCATCAGCGCCAGCGAGGCGAGATAGGTGATGCCTATGATGAAGATGAACACCATGCCGACCGCGAAATTCCGGTCGAGGAACAGCCGCGGGTTCACGAAGGTGTCGCGGGCGGTGAAGGTGTGGACGATGAAGATATAGAAGGCCGACGCGCAGACCAGCGCCTCGACGATGATCTCGGACGAGGAGAACCAGTTGAGCTGCTCGCCGCGGTCGAGGAACATCTGCAGCGAAGCGATGGCGAGGCTGAGCATGCCGAAACCCAACCAGTCGAGCCGGGCCTTGAGGTCGAGCTTGGTCTCCTGCACGAACATCGAGACGCCGGCGAAAGCCAGCACGCCGATCGGCACGTTGATGTAGAAGACCCAGCGCCAGGAAACATTCTCGGTCAGCCAGCCGCCGATGACGGGCCCAAGCACCGGGCCGACCATCACCGAGACGCCGAACAGCGCCATGGCCGAACCGCGCTCCTCGACGCTGTAGATGTCCAGCAGGATACTCTGGGACAGCGGTACAAGGGCGGCGCCGAACAGGCCTTGAAGCAGCCGAAAGCCGACGATCTGCGGCAGCGACTGGGCAAAGCCGCACAGCACCGAGGCGACGACGAAGCCGGTGATGGCGACCAGCAGGATGCGCTTGCGGCCGAAGCGGTTGGCAAGATAGCCCGAAGGCGGCGTCATCACCGCCGCGGCGACGATATAGGAAGTGAGCACCCAGTTGATCTGGTCGGCGCTCGCCGACACGCTGCCCTGGATATAGGGCAGCGCCACATTGGCAATGGTGGTGTCCAGCGCCTGCATGATGACCGCCAGGATGACGCAGGCGGTGATGGCTCCGCGATTGGCGACCGCAGGCGTGCCCGTGGCGACGGTGCTCATGACTTTTGCTCAAACCGCTTGAAGAGGTCGGTCACGAAATCGGGCAGGCCGCGGGCATGGCCGGTGTCTATGCTGACAACCGCGCTCATGCCCCCGCGCAGCGGCGGCTTGCCTTGCGGGTCGTCGATCGTCACCCGCATCGGAATGCGCTGCACGACCTTGACCCAGTTGCCGCTGGTGTTCTGCGCCGGAAGCAGCGAGAAGCTCGAGGACGAGGCCGGGCTGATGCTGCCGACCTCGCCATGCCAGACCTCGCCCGGATAGCCATCGATGCTGATCGTCGCCTTTTGCCCCGGCCGGACATAAGTGAGCTCGGTTTCCTTCGGCTCGGCGGCGATCCAGATGTCGGTCGACGAGACCAGGCTGAAGGCCGGCTGCGAGGCGGGAAGGTACTTGCCGACCTGCAGCGCATCGACATTGGTAACGACGCCGTCGAACGGCGCCTTGACGACGGAATCGCCGAGATTGCGCTGGGCATCATCCAGCGCCGATTGGGCCTGCAGGTAGAAGGGGTTCTTCTCGACCGGCTGGTCGGCGTCGCCGCCGAGCTGGGCGAGCGTTGCCTGCGCCTGCGCCTTGGCGACGATGACTTTCTGCCGGGCGGCGATGAGATCGTGCTGGGCGCTGTCGAAAGTCGCCTTCGAGGCGGTTGAGGTCTTGAGCAGATCCTGCTGACGCTGGAAGGCCGACTCGTAATAGGGGATGTCGGCCTCGGCCTGGGCGATCTGCGCCAGCGATTGCTGGTAGCTCGCCTGCAAGGTCAACACCTGGTTGCGCACCGTGCCGAGTTGCGCCTGAGCGCCGGCCAGCGCCGTCTCGAACGAGGCCGGCCGCAAGCGGAAGAGCACCTGGCCCCTCTTAACCGCCTCGTTGTCATGCACGTCGATCTCCTGCACGGTGCCGGAGACATCGGTGGAGACGCCGAGCGACTGCGCCTGGATATAGGCATTGTCGGTGGTCATGACCTGACCGCCGACGACGTAGTAATAGCCGCCGACCGCCAGCGCCACAGGAAGCAGCGCAAACAGGACGGGCCGGGTCAGGCTGCGCCGGGGCTTGGCTCGGGCCGGCGAAGCTATCGTCACGGCGGCCGGCTTCGGCTGGGCCGAGGGTGCTTCGAGCGCAGCGGGTTCCGGCGCGACAGGCGCTTCCAGCTCATCGTTTTCGATCGCCGGATTGGCGGCACGCCTTTGCTCGCGCTGGCTGTCCAGGCGAATGACCTGGTCGCTGCTTCTGTCGCCGGCATTGTCGCCGTCGGCGGGCTTGCGTGGTGAGGCTGGTTCAGACATGGACTTTCTCCCGGTCGACAGCCGGCTGGGCGCAGGCCTCGAACAGATTGGATTTGATCAGACAAAGTGTTTGCAGCTGCTGCCGCGCCTCCGCGGAAAGGTGAATGCCTTGCTGTCGAGACAGATAAGCCCGCACCTGCCAATGCCCGCGGGTCAGGCCCGAGCGGCGCGAGCGCTGCTCGAAGCGTTTTCCGGGCAGGCGCGCGACGTCGTGCAGCACGAAGCTGCTGGTGAGCGAGGAAGGCATGGGAGGAACTTCGGAGTCGGCAGACAGGCTTTCGTGAGCATGCTTATTATCATCATGCACATAATCCTGCTGGACGCGGTGTGCAAGACCGGCTAAGCCGCCTGGAGCAAATGTCGCGCCGACGTGGCGCAACCGAAGGCCGGCAGAGGCACGCACGAAAAATGAAGACGAACCGGCTCAGAATTGCGACCGTGACTGCCCTGCTGACATGCGCGTTTCCGGCCGCCGCCAAGGAAGCGGTGAGCTGCGGCGGCGCGGCAATGCTCGGCGGCGCGCAGCTCAACTGCAGCCACGTGCAACCCAAGGCTCCGCCGCAGTTCTGCACCTATAGCTGGGCCCTGCACACCACGGTCGGCGACCAGAAAGTCGTCGACGGCAGTTTCACGCTGCCGCCCGGCGCCTCCAACGTCCAGGTCTACCAGGGCAGCGGTTTCGACAGCGCGCTTTCCAACCCGATCGTGATCTGTCGCGGCAGCCGCTGAGCGCGGGTTGGTGCTGCAGCCGGATCACGTTAGTTTGATCGGGAGACAGCGTCGCCAGGGCGCCGCCTCGTGCCTGCCAACTATGGACTGACCGCGATGACCGGACCCAATCCCAATATCAAGCATCCCATTGCGATGCATCCGCGCGTCGGCTTCCTGAAGCCGCTGGTCAATGCGCCGAACATCGAGATCGGCGACTTCACCTATTACGACGATCCCGACGGCCCGGACAAATTCGCCGAGAGGTGCGTGCTGCACCACTATCCCTTCATCGGCGACAGGCTGATCATCGGCAAGTTCTGCGCCATCGCCGAGGGTGCCCGCTTCATCATGAACGGCGCCAATCACGCCATGTCCGGCTTCTCCACCTATCCGTTCAACATTTTTGGCCGTGGCTGGGAGGAAGGTTTTGACCCCGAGACCTGGTCGAAAGAGATCCGCGGCGACACGATCGTCGGCAATGACGTGTGGATCGGCATGGATGCGGTGATCATGCCGGGCATCGAGATCGGCCATGGCGCGATCGTCGCCGCGAAATCGGTTGTCACGCACGACGTGCCGCCCTATGCGATCGTCGCCGGCAATGCGGCCAAGGTGGTGAAGATGCGCTTCGATGAGTTCACGGTGCGACGGCTTTTGAAAGCGGCCTGGTGGAACTGGCCGGTCGACAAGGTCAGCCGCAACCTCAACGCCATTCGCGGCGCCGATATTTCCAAGCTGGAGGCCGCCGTTTGAACGCGCCGGATAAAACCACGAGCGAAACTGCCATAAGTCCGGAGCTGTTCACCCGCGCGTGGATCTTCATCCGCGGCGTGCCGTCGATGAAATTCCTGCCGCCGGAAGGGCCGCCGGAGATCGCCTTTGCCGGCCGCTCCAATGTCGGCAAGTCGTCGCTGATCAACGCGCTGGTCGGCCAGAAGGGGCTGGCGCGCACCTCCAACACGCCGGGACGTACGCAGGAGCTGAACTATTTCGTGCCGGACGGCTTCTCCGGCGAAGGCGCCGACCTGCCGCCGATGGCGCTGGTCGACATGCCGGGCTACGGCTACGCCAGCGCGCCGAAGGACAAGGTCGATGCCTGGACGAAGCTGATCTTCGAATATCTGCAGGGCCGCGTCACGCTGAAGCGCGTCTATGTGCTGATCGACGCCCGGCACGGCATCAAGGCCAAGGACGAGGAGGTGCTGTCGCTGCTCGACAAGGCGGCGGTGTCCTACCAGATCGTGCTGACCAAGACCGATAAGATCAAGGCAGCCGGCGTGCCGAAGCTGATCGAGGAGACGCTTGCCAAGATCAAGAAACGGCCGGCGGCGTTCCCGGCGGTGCTCGCGACTTCGTCGGAAAAGGCCTCAGGGCTCGAGGATCTGCGCGCGGCGATCGCCTTGGTGGCGAACGGCGGCTGACGCATTTTTCGCCTTGGAGCAGGGCAGCCGCGTACTGCGCTCCCCCTCACCCAGTCTCCGCTTCGCCCGGCTGACCTCTCCCCGAGGGCCCCAGATAGAACAAGGACGGGCAGGACCAGCCGCGATCGGCCGACCTGACTGCGCGCCCTAACGCCCGCTCAATCCGTCTCGTCGCGCTCCGGCGCATGGTCGCGCCGGCCGGCAAGGATTTCGCGCTTGCCGACATGGTTGGGCGCGCCGACCAGGCCTTCCTTCTCCATGCGTTCGACCAGCGAGGCGGCGCGGTTATAGCCGATGCCGAGGCGGCGCTGGATGTAGGAGGTCGAGCATTTCTTGTCGCGCTTGACCACTTTGACCGCCTCCTCATAGAGGGCGTCGCCATCTTCGGCGTCTATCGAGCCCTTGTCGAAGACTGGACCCGTGTCGGCCGGATCTTCTTCCTCTTCCTCGCCGGCGGTGACCGTATCGAGATATTCCGGGCGGCCTTGCGCCTTCAAATGCGCCACGACGTGCTCGACCTCGAGATCGGAGACGAAGGGACTGTGCACGCGCACGATGCGCCCGCCGCCGGCCATGTGCAGCATGTCGCCCTGGCCGAGCAGCTGCTCGGCGCC
The DNA here is from genome assembly GCF_001672445.1 of Mesorhizobium sp. WSM3873. NCBI lineage: Bacteria > Pseudomonadati > Pseudomonadota > Alphaproteobacteria > Hyphomicrobiales > Phyllobacteriaceae > Mesorhizobium > Mesorhizobium sp. WSM3873. The sequence goes on from NZ_LYTM01000055.1 coordinate 137,918, forward strand.
CTGCTCGCCAAGGATGGTGCGGCTGTCGATCTTGGACGTCACCTGGAAGGAGATACGGGTGGGGAAATTGGCCTTGATGGTGCCGGTGATGACGTCGACCGACGGGCGCTGTGTGGCCATGATTAAATGGATGCCGGCGGCGCGCGCCATCTGCGCCAGCCGCTGGATGGCGCCTTCGATCTCCTTGCCGGCCACCATCATCAGGTCGGCCATCTCGTCGACGATGATGACGATGTAGGGCATCGGCGCGAGGTCGATCTCCTGCTCCTCGAACAGCGACTCGCCCGTGCCCTTCTCGAAGCCGACCTGCACCTGCATGACGACGACCTCCCCCTTGTCGCGGGCGGCCGCGGCGCGCTGGTTGTAGCCGTCGATGTTGCGCACGCCGAGGCGCGCCATCTTGCGGTAACGCTCCTCCATCTCGCGCACCGCCCATTTGAGCGCGGTGACCGCTTTCTTGGAATCGGTGACGACCGGCGTGAGCAGATGCGGGATGCCGTCATAGACGGACAATTCGAGCATCTTGGGATCGACCATGATGAGGCGGCACTCCGCCGGCTTCATCCGGTAGAGCAGCGACAGGATCATGGTGTTGATGGCGACCGACTTCCCCGAGCCGGTGGTGCCGGCGACCAGCAGATGCGGCATCTTGGCGAGGTCGGCGATGACCGGCTCGCCGCCGATGGTCTTGCCCAGCCCCAGCGCCAACTTGCACGACGTGTTGCGGAAGCCGGCCGATTCGATCAGCTCGCGGAAATAGACCGTCTCGCGCGTTTCGTTGGGCAGTTCGATGCCGATGACATTGCGGCCCGGCACCACGGCGACGCGCGCCGAGATGGCCGACATGGAGCGGGCGATGTCGTCGGCCAGGCCGATGACGCGGCTGGACTTCACGCCCGGCGCCGGCTCGAACTCGTAGAGCGTGACGACCGGACCCGGCCGGACATGGATGATCTCGCCCTTGACGCCGAAATCCTCCAGCACGCTTTCGAGCAGGTCCGCGTTCTGTTCCATCCGCTCCTGCGACATGTAGAAGCCCTGGCCTTCCGGCGGCATCTGCAGCAATTCCTCGGACGGAAGCTCGTAGCCGGCCGAAGCGGGCTGCGGCGCGACCTTGCCGGCGACGGGCAGGGACGGCGCGGGTCTCGCGACCTGGGCGCTCTTTGCAGCGGAACGCGGCGCGACGGACTCAGGCGCGGGCGCGCGCGATTCGATTTCCACAGGAGCGGGCCGGAGCGCGGGCAGATCGACCGACGGAGTCAGCGGGGCCAGACTTGCGGCCGGCCCGTGCGAGCGCCATTCGATGACGCGGTAGAACGAGGTCGCCTCGCCGATCGCGGCGGGGCGGAACGGGCTCGGTTGCGCCGCAGGACTCATCCGCGCGGGAGCCGCGGGGGTCTGCAAAGGATCGTTCAGCCGTGCCCGCGCCAGGCGCTCGGCGAGCAAGGGCAGGCTGAACTCGAAAAACGCATCGTCGGAAAGATAGGACCAACGAAATTTCGGCGGCTGCGGCTTTTGTGCCGGAGTGGCTACGGCCCGTGGCGGCGGCGCGGCGCTGGCCTGCTGCGGCTTGACGATGGCCTGCGACGGCTTGGCCGGAGCGGTGGCGGCCGCGGCGGGAATTGCCCGGGCCGGATTGGCCGGCTGGGCCGCCGGCGGCGCCGGGCGAATGGAAACGCCGCGGGAAGGCACCGCCTTGGCCGGCGCTTCATCAACTGGCTCCGGTGCGGGCCGTTTGTCGGAATCCGGCGTGCGAGTGAAGCGCACATTGGGCGCGAGGAAGAAATATTGCTGCCAGGCCTGGCCGCCGAACTCGTCGCCGCCAGCCGAATCGGCGGCGTTCGATTCGCCGTCAGCGGCGGCTCGCAGCGTGACGACCTGCCCCGTTTGTCGCTGCGGCGGCACGGCAGCGCCATGATGCCGCGCGTCTTCCGAGCTGCTGTCGTCGTTGTCGCCGTAAGCGGAAGCGCCGGAAGGATTGGCACGGGTAAAACGCATGGATGTCACACTCGAGATTCGTCGAACAAACGTGTCCCGAGACATAGGAACCGATGGTTAACAAGCTCTTCCGGAAGGGTCCGGGAAAGTGCCGGTCGACGGTTCGAGTTGGGCTGGAAGAAGGAGGTGACCGGTGGCATCGAAGTCGGTTGCCGCGGCGCCGTAGCGTCGTCAAAGCGCCTCGCGTTCCTTCGCAATCGCTGCGCGCCGCAGGTTCACGCCGAGAGCGAGGCCTGCTCCTCGGCCGCGAGCTTCTCGGTGCCGTAGGCCTTCAGAAAGACGTTCACGCCGGAGCGGACGACATGCTCGATCTCGGCCTGGCTCGGCGCCTTGGTGCGGTAGGAAAAGATGCACTGGCGGAAGAGGCCGGCGAGGCAGAGCTCGGTGAACTGATAGGCGGCGAGATCGACATCGTCGATCTTTAGCAGGCCGCGTTCGACGGCTTCATTGAGGAAGATCATCACCTTGTCGTGGCCACGCTTGGGACCGCGCTCGTAAAAGCGGGCGCCAAGCTCGGGAATCCTGTCGGAAGCACCGACCACGGTGCGCTGCGCCTGGATGACCTTGGCCGAGGTGATCTTGGCTGAGAGCACCATGCCGAACTTCACCAGCGTCTTGCGCAGGTCGTCGAAATGGTCGAGCACCTCATACATATTCTTGAAGATGGTGCCGCGCTCTTCCTCGATGAGAGCCTCGAACAGCTCTTCCTTGTTGGCGAAATAGACATAGATCGTGCCCTTGGAGACGCCGGCCTCGCGCGTGATGTCGTTCATCGACGCGGCTTCGAAGCCCTTGTCGATGAAGACGCGGCGCGCGCCTTCGATGATCTGGGCCCGTTTGATCGGATCCTGCCCGGCCGCGGGACGGCCTTTGCGCAGGTCGAGCAGATCGCTTTCGGCTGTCGTTTCGACCATCGACGTCAAACCTCGCGAAATATTTCGAACCAACCGGTTCGATTTGCTCTTGATATGGGCCTCTTTTCGCGCTATGTCAATCACCAATTCGAACCGAACGGTTCAGTCTGACTGACTTGTCCCAGAGAGATTATCATGTCCTCGAACGCGCCCGCTACCGCCGAAGTCCGCAATTTCCCCAACGCCAAGGTCCAGCCGTCGACCGAAGCTCCGGAAGCGCCTGTACTGCCCGTTCCTCCCGCGCCTGCCGAAGCGCCGGCCAAGAAGAAGCGCTCTGTCCGCTCGCTGCTGCTGCCGATCATCGGGCTGGGCCTCCTCGGCGCCGGCTCCTGGTACGGCTACGATTACTGGACCGACGGCCGGTTCATGATCTCCACCGACGACGCCTATGTCCAGGCCGACATGTCGTTCGTGTCGCCGAAAATCTCCGGCTATGTTGACAAGGTGCTGGTGAGCGAGAACCAGAGGGTCAAGGCCGGCGATCCGCTGTTCGTCATCGATGACGGCGACTACAAAATCGCGGTCGGCCAGACGGAGGCGCAGATCGCCACGCTGGCGAAGACGCTCGACCGCATCGATGCGCAAACCAAGGCGGCGCAGGCCTCGCTGGCGCAAGCACAGGCGCAGAAGATCGCCGACCAGGCGGCGGCCGACAATGCGGCACGCGCACAGGCCCGCGCGGCGCAGCTGCTCAAGACCCATGTCGGCACGCAGGCGCAGCTCGACGACGCCCAGACGGCGCTCGACCAGGCCAAGGCAGCCCTTGCCGGCGCCGACGCGCAGATCACCGCCGCGCAGGCCAATATCGGCGTGCTCGAAGCCCAGCGCGCGGAATCCGCCAGCACGCTCGCCTCGCTGCAGCTCACCCGCGACAAGGCGCAGCGCGACCTTTCCTTCACCGTGCTCAAGGCGCCCTATGACGGCGTCGTCGGCAACCGCTCGGTCGAACAGGGCGACCTCGTCACGCCCGGCCAGAAGCTCGCCGTCGTCGTGCCGATGGACAAGCTCTACATCGTCGGCAACTTCAAGGAGACGCAGCTTGGCCGGCTGGTGCCTGGCGAGAAGGTCCGCATCACGGTCGATGCCATCGACGGCCAGACCTTCGAGGGCACGGTTTCGTCGCTGGCGCCGGCTTCGGGCGCGGTGTTCTCGCTGCTACCGCCGGAAAACGCCACCGGCAACTTCACCAAGGTCGTGCAGCGCGTGCCGGTCCGCATCGACGTGCCGGCCGACGTGCTGAAGACCGGCAAGCTGCGCGCCGGCCTGAGCGTCATCGTCGCCGCCGACAGCCGCACCGCGCCGGCCGCGACGACCAACTGAGCAGTTTTGGGGGCGGCCCGGTGGCCAATTGAGCGCCGAGCCGCCCAGCCTGTTTTGACGCAGTTCCGGGCGGAAAACGCCGCGCACTTTTGGAGCTGCCGCAGGGAGGCCATGAGATGGCAACCGCAACCATTACCGCAGGAGCAGCGCCGGCCCGGCCGGCAGCCGCCGCACCCGCCGACCACATGCCGGCGCGCCGCGTCATCGCCTTCCTGGCGATGGTGTTCGGCATGTTCATGGCGATCCTCGATATCCAGATCGTCTCGGCATCGCTGGCCGAGATCCAGGCCGGCCTCAGCGCCAGCTCCGACGAGATCCCGTGGGTTCAGACCGCCTATCTGATCGCGGAAGTGGTGATGATCCCGCTGTCGGGCTTCCTCAGCCGCATGCTGTCGACCCGCGTGCTGTTCACGACCGCGGCCGCCGGCTTCACAGCAGCAAGCGCGCTGGCCGCGACCGCCACCAACATCGACCAGATGATCGTCTACCGCGCCATCCAGGGCTTTATCGGCGGCGGCATGATTCCGAGCGTGTTCGCTGCCGCCTTCACCATCTTCCCGCCGTCGCGCCGCGCCGTCGTCTCGCCGATGATCGGCCTCGTGGCGACGCTGGCGCCGACCATCGGCCCGACGGTCGGCGGCTATATCAGCCATGCCATGTCCTGGCACTGGCTGTTCCTGATCAATGTCGTGCCGGGCATACTGGTGGCGACGGCTGCCTGGTCGCTGATCGATTTCGACAAGCCGAACCTCAAGCTGTTTTCCAAGTTCGACTGGTGGGGCCTGATCGGCATGGCCGCCTTCCTCGGCTGCATGGAATACGTGCTGGAGGAAGGCCCGAACCATGACTGGCTGCAGGAGCCGGCCGTCTTTGCCTGCGCCATCATCATGACCATAGGCGGTCTCATCTTCTTCTGGCGCGTCTTCACCGCCGAGGAGCCGATCGTCGATCTGCGGGCCTTCAACAATGTCAATTTCGCCTTCGGCTCGCTGTTCTCCTTCGTGGTCGGCATCGGCCTTTATGGGTTGACCTACCTCTATCCGGTGTTCCTCGGCCGCATCCGCGGTTACGATTCGATGATGATCGGCGAGGCGCTGTTCGTCAGCGGCCTGGCGATGTTCTTCACCGCGCCCGTTGCCGGCATCCTGTCGAACAAGATCGATCTCAGGCTGATGATGATGGTCGGCTTCATCGGCTTCGCCACCGGCACATGGTGGATGACGCATCTCACCGCCGACTGGGATTTTTATGAGCTCTTGATCCCGCAGATCCTGCGCGGCTGCTCGATGATGCTGTGCATGGTGCCGATCAACAACATCGCGCTCGGCACGCTGCCGCCGGAGCGGCTGAAGAATGCGTCGGGCCTGTTCAACCTGACCCGCAATCTCGGCGGTGCCGTCGGCCTGGCAGTCATCAACACGGTGCTGATCGACCGCAATGCCTTCCACTATGCAAGGCTTTCGGAGCATGTGCAGTGGGGCAGCGAGGCCGCGCAGACCAAGCTGCAGAACATGACGCTGACCTTCCAGCAAAACGCCGGCCTCGACGCCACGACCGCCGCCATTTCAAAGCTGTCCGGCATGGTGCAGCAGCAGGCGGCGCTGCTGTCGTTCATGGACGTGTTCATGATGCTGACCGTGCTGTTCGCCTCGCTCGGATTTTTCGTGCTGTTCATCAACAAGCCGGCGCAGCAAGGCGGCGGTGGCGGCGGAGGCCATTGAGGAGCCGGAACCCCCGCCTGGCGTCCTCAACGTGTGACCCCGGAAATCGTCGTCGATTTCCGGGGTCATTTCTTTGGGCAGATCGCAGTCCGCTCAGGCCGCGGCGGGCTTGAAGGTCAGCGCCACGCCGTTGATGCAGTGGCGCAGGCCGGTTGGCGGCGGGCCGTCGTCGAAGACATGGCCGAGATGACCACCGCAGCGGCGGCAATGCACCTCGGTGCGCGTCATGCCGAGCGAACGGTCTTCGGTCTTGCCGATGGCATTGGGGATCTCCTGCCAGAAGCTCGGCCAGCCGGTGCCGGAATCGAACTTCGTTTCCGACGGATAGACCGGCAGGTCGCAGCCGGCGCAGGCGAAGATGCCCTTGCGGTGTTCGTTGAGCAGCGGGCTGGTGCCCGGATATTCGGTGCCCTCCCTGCGCAGCACGTCGAAGGCGGCATCCGAAAGGATGGCGCGCCATTCGGCGTCGGTCTTGGTGATCTCGAGGGTCTCGGCGGCCAGAGCCGGCTTCGCGCCGCCCATGTGCAACGCCGCTCCGGCTCCGATTGCGAGGGCAGTGGCGGCGGCACCGCTCCAGAGAAAGTCGCGACGGTTCATGGCCTTTCCTCCTGACGTGATCTTACAAACTAGGACGCCACCGGAAAAGCAAAAGCCGTTGACGGTTCGCGCGCCACCCCGCGTCGACCGAAGCCCTGGCGATGCGGAGCGGCGCTTGACGGCAACACGGATCGTGGGAGGGAGACCGTGCGGCCGACGCGGACATACGCCACTTCGCCGGCCGCACGCGCTTTGTTACATCTTCGGCAGAAGAACCTTGTCGACGACGTGGATGACGCCGTTCGACTGGCGCACGTCGGCGATCGTGACATGAGCGACGTTGCCGTTCTCGTCGGTCGCCGTGACCTTGCCCTTTTCGGACTTCAGCGTCAGGGCGCAGCCGCCGACGGTCTTGACCTCATGCGCACCGCCATCGGCCTTGGCCATCTTGGCGACGTCGGCGGCCAGCGCCTTGGCGGCAATGACATGGCAGGTGAGGATCTTGGTCAGCTTGTCCTTGTTCTCGGGCTTGAGCAGCGTCTCGACGGTGCCGGCCGGAAGTGCAGAGAAGGCCTCGTTGGTCGGGGCAAAGACGGTGAAAGGACCGCGGGTCTGCAGCGTGTCGACCAAGCCGGCGGCCTTGACGGCGGCGACCAGCGTGGTGTGGTCCTTCGAATTGACGGCATTCTCGATGATGTTCTTCTTGGCATACATCGGGGCGCCGCCGACCATCGGATTGGCGGCATAGGCAACGGCGCCAAGCGCCGAAAGGCCGATTGCAGAGGCAAGCAGAAGGGTGGCGAGTTTACGCATTGTATCAGTCTCCTCGGGTTGTTTTCCCCATCCTTGGGAACGCGAGGAGATACGACGCGTCAAAAACTTAGTTTCGCGAACTTCGAAGATTTTTTATTCGTCGGCCCGGATGCAAACGTACCGCGTCTAAGCGCACGAAAGCGCTGCTGCCGACACATGTCGGGTGGATAGACTTGGGCTAGTCTCCAATTCTTTTCCGAAATGTCGTCAGATGCCCTTCAGATCGCCCGCGGCGACGACGGGGCCGGTCGGCTGGCCGGTCGGCGAACCGCCGGCCGGCTCGAGACTGACGGCGAGCACGGCGCCTTGCGCCAGCTTCTCCTGCACGGCCGGCGTGACGGCCATGCGCGCGGTCTGGCCGGCCGGGATGACGCCCATCGAGACCGGCGCAGTCTTGCCCTCGATCATCCACAGCTCGAAATCCTTGCCGGCGCCGCGTTCGCCGGAAACATGCGAGAGGCCGACCTCCTGGCGGGCTGCGTCGTAGACAGCGAGGTATTTGACGTTGCTGTTGTCGGCGGCGAGCGAGGCGACCAGCCTGGTTTCGGGCTGCGGCAACGGCGGATTGACGAGAGGCAGGGCGACAAAGACGGCCAAAGCGGCAAGCGCGGCCGCGGCAAGCCCGCGCCAGAAGGCGAGGCTCCCCAGCAGGCCGGTGCTGGGCGCGGCGGGGGTGGCCACTGATGAGGCAAACAGCCGGCGGTCGATCGCCGCCTTCACCGAAGCCGGCGGCTCGACCGCAGCGTAAGCAGCCGCTATCGGCGCGAAATGGGCATCCCAGGCATCGACCAGGCGGGCAAAACCCGCCTCGGTATCGATGCGGCGGGAGGCGATCTGGCGTTCGTCGGCTGCCAGAACGCCGAGAACGTATTCGGCGGCGAGCAGGTCGTCGCCTCCGCGTTCCGGTCCGTTTTCTTCCGCCAGCGTCATCTTTCCAGGCATTCTCTCAGTTTGAGCAAGCTTCGCCGCAGCCAAGTCCGCATCGTGTTCAGCGGGACCTTGTGGCGCTCCGCCAGCTCGGCATAGCTTTCGCCGTTGAGATAGGCGCCTCGGACCGCCGCCGCCCGGTCTTTCTCCAATTCGTCGAGGCAATGGTAGATGCGGTCGGTCTCGCCGCCCGCGACAGCCATGGCCTCAGGCCCCGGCGCCGGATCGGCGACCTCGAGCGCTGCATCGATATTGGCGGAAGGACCGCGCCGGGCCCTGATGCGGTCGATCGCATGATTGCGCGCAATGGCCACCAGCCAGGAAATCGGGCTGAGATCGGAAACCGCGAAACGATCGGCCTTGGTCCAGATCTTGACGAAGACCTCCTGCAGCGCTTCTTCCGCCTCACTCTTGTCCCTCAATACACGAAGGCAGACGCCGAAAAGTTTCCCGCTGGTCTGCTTGTAGAGCAGATCGAACGCAGCCCGGTCCTTCATCGAAGTCCGGACGATCAGCTTGCTGATGTCCTGAGGCCCCATGCAGGCAAATTAGAAGATTGCGATCTATTTGCAACGGCACCGGCGGTGTTGTCCACCCAAGGCTGCCGCATCGCCAGTACGTGAAGTCATCTTCTCCAATGCGAGATGAACAACGCAAATCCGGATTTCGATTTGCGGCTTCATGCGATAGCCTTCGCCAAAACAGGGGAGCGGCAATGTCAATTGAACGCGTGCTTTGGGAACAGGATGCGACCGGACTTGCCGAGCTCGTCCACAAGGGGGAAATCTCGCCGCGGGAGCTGGTCGACGCCGCGATCGCCCGCGCCGAGGCGACAAGAACCGACATCAACGCCATAGCGACGCCGCTCTATGACGCCGCCAGGGCGCGGGCGAAGGCGATCGACCGCAAGCAGCCGCTCGCCGGCGTGCCCTTCGCGCTGAAGGATCTCGGCATCGGCATCAAGGGCGTGCCGATCCATGGCGGCAGCCGCATCCCGGCCTTCACGGCCGATTTCAACTCGGTGATGGTCGAGCGCTATCTGGCCGCGGGCCTGATCCCGATCGCTACCAGCACCTCGCCCGAGCATGGGCTGCGGCTGATGACCGAATCGGCCCGCTTCGGCATCACCCGCAACCCCTGGAACACCGGCCACACCACCGGCGGCTCGTCCGGCGGATCGGCGGCGCTGGTGGCGGCCGGCGTGGTGCCGGCGGCGCACGCTTCCGACGGCGGCGGCTCGATCCGGGTGCCTTCGGCCTGCAGCGGCTTGGTCGGGCTCAAGACCTCGCGCGGCCGGGTGCCGCTGACGCCGCTCACCAGCGAGAGCTGGTACGGCATGGTCGTCGACCATGCGGTAAGCCGCTCGGTGCGCGACACAGCCCTCCTGCTCGACCTGACGCACGGCGCCGATCCGCTGTCGCCTTATGCGGCGCGGGAGCCGAAAGGCTCCTTTGCTGCTGCCGCGGCCCGCGATCCAGGCCGGCTCAGCCTCGCCGTCTACCGCAAATCGCCGCTCGGCCTGCCGATCTCGGCTGAGACGATCGAAGCGCTGGACACCGCGGTGGCGCTGGCGCGCGAGGGCGGGCACACGGTGGAAGAGATCGACCTGCCCTATATCGGCCGCGACTTCATCGCGAATTTCTGCAAGAGCGTCGCCTCGGCCGTCGCAGGCATGATGCGTGCCGAGGCGAAGCGCGTCGGCCGCCCGGTGACCGGCGAGGTCGAACGTGCGACGCGCGTGCTCGGCGGCCTCGGCGAAATGCTGTCCGCCGGCGAGGTCTATGACGCCGTGCAGCGGCTCAACGCCACCGCGCGACAGATGATCGAAGACACCGCGCGCTTCGATGCCGTGCTGATGCCGATCATTGCGCACCCGCCGCTCGCCTGCGGCGCGATGGACCCGAAAGGCGCCGACGAGCTCGTCGAGAACGTCCTCGACAAACTGCATCTTACCAGGCTGCTCAGGATCAAATCATTTTTCGGCCAACTGATGGACAAGAGCCTGTGGTTCACTCCCTGGCCGGCGATCCACAATGTCAGCGGCCAGCCCTCGATCGCGCTGCCGGTGCATGTCACCGCAGGTGGCCTGCCGCTCGGCATCCAGGCCGCGGGACGGCCAGGCGACGAGGAGACGCTTTTGTCGCTCGCAGCGCAAATGGAGAAGATTTCGGGATGGCTGAAGCGCCGCGCACCGCTCAAGGTGCCCGGCTAGGTCTGTCGATATTCAGGTGATGCCGGCCTGCGAATGGCGGTTTTCTGCGCTTCCGGTACTCACGTAGCAGAAAGTACGCTCTGTTCCGGTTCTCGAAATCCGCCATTCTCGACTCGACCTGACCTGAATGTCGACAGACCTTGAAACCCGCCGATTTCGTCATTGTGAGCGCAAAGCCGTTTGCGACCTGCGGCAATTCCCGCTAAGACGCCCGCCATCCTTGCCACCTGGGGAAAGCACCGATGACGGACATCGCCGCCAACGCCGAAATGCAGGCCGCGCTGCTCTCGCGCGCGCTTCCTTATATGCAGCGCTACGAGAACAAGACGGTGGTGGTTAAGTATGGCGGCCATGCCATGGGCGACAACGAGCTCGGCAAGGCCTTTGCCCGCGACATCGCGCTGCTCAAACAGTCCGGCGTCAATCCGATCGTCGTTCACGGCGGCGGGCCGCAGATCGGCGCCATGCTCAACAAGATGGGCATCGAATCCAAGTTCGAGGGCGGGTTGCGCGTCACCGACCAGAAGACGGTCGAGATCGTCGAGATGGTGCTGGCCGGCTCGATCAACAAGGAAATCGTGGCGCTGATCAACGCCGAAGGCGAATGGGCGATCGGTCTCTGCGGCAAGGACGGCAACATGGTCTTCGCCGAAAAGGCGCGCAAGACCATGATCGACCCGGATTCCAACATCGAGCGGGTGCTGGATCTCGGTTTCGTCGGCGAGCCGGTCGAGGTCGACCGCACGCTGCTCGATCTGTTGGCCCGTTCCGAGATGATCCCGGTGCTGGCGCCGGTGGCGCCCGGCCGCGACGGCCATACCTACAACATCAACGCCGATACCTTTGCCGGCGCCATCGCCGGCGCCTGCCGCGCCTCGCGCCTGCTGTTCCTGACCGACGTGCCCGGCGTGCTCGACAAGAACAAGAAGCTGATCGACGAGCTGACGGTCGGCGAGGCCAAGGCGCTGATCAAGGACGGCACGATATCGGGCGGTATGATCCCGAAGGTCGAGACCTGCATCGAGGCGATCGAGCGCGGCGTCGAGGGCGTGGTCATCCTCAACGGCAAGACGCCGCATTCGGTGCTGCTCGAGCTGTTCACCGAGCACGGGGCCGGCACGCTGATCGTGCCGTAGCGATTATTTAGCCGGCTATCCTTCTGCTTTCCGCCCGCTTATCTTCCGTGACGGGCATGGCCCGCGCCGGGCGCTGAGAGACCATCGATTCCTCGTCGGCGTCCTGCGGCGCGCCCCAGAATTCGGCAAGCGTCGGGCCCGCGGCCACGCGGCGGTCGCGGACCAGAAAACCCCAGACCTCACGGAACCAGACGCGGCGGCCCATCTTGGTGTACCAACGCATCGAATGCCGCTGCTCTGGGTCCGGATGGAAAAGAACCCGCGCCAGCGCTTTCGGCCGTGACTGCACGGCAAGCTCGATCAGCTTGACGGCGAAGAACAGCATCCACGGTTTCAGCCGGGTCATATGCAGCACCTGGTGCTTGTAGTCCCAGAGCCGGACGTCCTTCTGGATCACCCTGCGATCCTTGGCGATGCGGAAGAACGGCGTCCAGCGATGCGGCGTCACATAGAGCGCCTGGATCTGGTCGGGATCATAGGCGATGAGCTGGCGAAAGCCGCGCCAGAGATCGCGAAAACCCTCATCCTCGAAGCCAGCGACCCAGGTCGCCATGGACAATATGCCGTGCCGGCGAAGCAGCCGGATCGCCTCGCGATCGGACTTGGTGCTGCCGCCCTTGCGGATCAGCGACAGTGTGGCCTCGTCGGTGTTCTCCATGCCGAGCAGCCAGCGGATGACGCCGGCCTTGCGATAAAGGTGCAGGATATCGGCATCGCGCACGATATCGTCGGCGCGCGTCGAGCCGACGATCAGCACCGGCACGTTCTCGGCGATCATCGCATCGAGAAAGGCTCGCCAAGCCTTCTTCGAGGAGGTCGGGTTCTCGTCGGCCAGATTGACCAGTTCGACGCCATACTCGCGGTGCAGCCAGGCGATCTCCTTGGCGAAGCTGACCGGATCGCGATGTCGCCAGCGGGTCCAGAAGCCGCGCTGGCCGCAATAGTTGCACAGATGCGGACAGCCGCGCGAGAACTGCATGACCACGGCGCGCTTGCCGCCCCAATAGCTGTAGCGGCCATGGTCGATCAGCTCCCAGCCGACGCGGCAGGCGTCGAGATCGGCAATCGTCATCGCAGGCGGCGTCGCGAAGGGTCGGCCGCAATCGTCGCGGTAGGCGATGCCGGCGACACCCGACACCGGCCGGCGCCTTTCCAGCGCCTCGACCAGCGCCAGCGCGGTCGCCTCACCCTCGCCGCGCACGATGAAGTCGAAGACGTCCGTTGCGGCGAGCACGTCGCGCCAGTGATAGGTCGGGAAGACGCCGCCATAGAGGATGACGACCCCTAGCGCGCGGGCTTTGATCATTTCCGCGATCCGCAGCGCGGTCGGATGCGCCGAGGTCGAGCCGGAATGGCCGATCAGGACGAAATCCGGATTATCGCTCAGGGCCTCATCGACGAGCGTGGAAAGCGGCATCGGCCCGAACTCCGCATCGACCAGGCGCACCCGATGGCCGGCATCGAGCAGCGGACCGCCGATCGCCAGCAGACCCAAAGGCGGCAGGTGATCGTCGGGCACGCGGCTGCCGATGGCCGTATGCGGCGGGTTGACCAGCACGATGTTCATGGCGGACCTCCGTTGCGTCGGTCCGCCGGTCGTATTTGGCGATGTCGAAGCCGCCTGGGCGCGGTTCAGCAGTTTCGATGCAGCTTTCCCACAGATTTGATGGGCACACCCGAAACGTCGCGCAGAGCGGGAGACGGCGTCAGCCCAGTGCATAACAAAAGGTTAAGGACGTGCGCGTTGCGCAGCTCGATCGAGCTCTGGTTTTCGGCGCTTCAAACCTTCGGCAAGGAGAGTATTAGCAGCAACTAATGCAGTTGACCCTAAACTTTTATTAAAACTCTAAGCATTTATAATTGTCGGTGGGGGACCACAAGGAAATGCCCATATGGCGCTGAATCCCGATCTGAAAATCGATGAGGCGAGCCTCATCACATCGACGTTGATCAAGAAGCACAAGGCGGCGTCCGCGGAGGCGGTCGACGCCGCCGAGCTCAAGGCGCGGGCGGCCCAGCTCGCCCTGGTGCTGGACCTCGCTCATCAGGCTTTCGCGCGCCAGGAGCCCGCAGGGCAAATCGTCGAGCGCCTGGCGGGTCGACTGCATGAACTGCGCCGGGAAGTCGCTCCGGCTCTTTGGCAGGAACTGATCCCGCTCGCTCAGCAGCACCGCGTGGCGGCATACCTGAAGCAGGATCCGTTCACGCGCTGGTCCTTCGAAAAGCCGCGCGGCTATTCGGGCGACGCGACGCTGCTGGACATCTACTACAAGCACCCGAGCGCCGACGAGATCGTGGCATCGTCGAGCGAACTCGGCCGCGAGATCTTTGCCTATACGAGCGAAGCGGCAAGCTCGGTGGCGGGGCGCGAGCGCCGCGAGATACTGGCCAAAACGGTCGACGAAACGGCTGCCCGGGTAGAAAACGCCGAGGTGCTGGCAATCGCCTGCGGCCATTTGCGGGAAGCCGAACTCTCAAAGGCGCTCGCCGAGAGAAGGTTAAAGCGCTGGATCGGTCTCGACCAGGACCCGGTGAGCGTCGGCACGGTCAACCGCGACCTCGCCGGTACGGCAGTGGAAGCCGTGGACGGATCGGTGCGCGGTCTTTTGCGGCGCGCCTACCCGCTTGGCACATTCGATCTCGTCTATGCGTCCGGGCTGTATGACTACCTGCCGCTTCCGGTCGGCGCACGGCTGCTGCAGCGCGCGATGGAACTGGTCAAGCCGGACGGCGAATTCCTCTTCGCCAATTTCAGCGACGAGATCACGACCGACGGGTACATGGAGACGTTCATGGACTGGCCGCTCATCCTGCGGTCGGCCGGCGACATGTGGGACATCATCAATGCCGCGGTGGACAAGAACCGCGTCGAAGCCGAGGTCTATTACGGATCGAATAGGAACATCGTCTACGGCAGGATCCGCAAACGCGTGGATTTCGCGGCGCCCGCCAGGGAGCGGTAGCGGAGCCGCTTCACATTCCGATTTCAAGTCGGGCCGTGCAGCGGCCCGGCTTCTGATGCATCGCGCGGCGTCCTCGTTTCGCCGACATAGCGCCGCCTGTCCTCCTGCCGGACTGCTTAAGCTAAGCGACGAGGTCCTGCCTAGCCTGCATGATCTCTTCGATCGGGACGGGACGTCCGGTCAGGAAGCCCTGGATCGACTGGATGCCCATGTGCTGCAGCAAATTCTGCTGCTCTTTCGTCTCGACACCCTCGACAAGGACCGTATGGCCCAGATTGCGCAGCAGTCTGACCATGTCCTGCAACAGGCTCAGGCCTCGAACCGTCTGGCAATCGTGCAAGAAACTCCGATCGATCTTGACGACGTCGAACTTGAAACGACGGAGCCAGGCCAGACCTGCAAATCCGGTTCCGAAATCATCGAGCCAGATCTGAACGCCCAGGTTTCGAAGCTGCTCGATACTTCTGGCGGCCTGCGCCTCCAGGGATATATCGCTGCCTTCGGTGACCTCGAGCGCCAGCCTCTGAGGCGCCATGCCGTGGCGACCAAGGATCTCGGTGACGTGAAGCGGGAAATTCGGAGCCTTGAGCTGGACGACCGAGACGTTCACGGACACGACCGATCCCAATCCGTGCTCGACCATGTCGCCGCAAGCCCGATCGATCACCCACATCCCGAGTTCCTCGATCCCGCCGGTCTGCTCGGCGACAGGTATGAACACGGACGGGCTGATCACGCTGCCGTCGAAGTCGCGCAGCCGCATCAACGACTCATGGCCAAGCACCTTGCCGGATATCGCATCGCAGATCGGCTGATAGACGACGGAGACCAGTCCCTCCGAAACGGCTTGCTTGAGCAGTTCCGAAAGATTCTGGCTGGCGCGCTTCTGATCGATGGCCTGCGCATCATAGATGGTGACGGTCGCGCGACCGGAAAACTTGGAGGCGTAAAGCGCGCGATCGGCCTCCTGCAACAGGATCCGAAGCTCTATGCTTTGATCGGCGCGCGTTAACGAGGCGCCAGCGCTGATGGTGACGATGTTGAGTTTATCGTCCCGGTCGGGATGGGAGATGTTCAAGTCCTCGACGGCCCGGCAGAATTGATGGGTCACCTCGCGCAGGTGATCCGGTCCGGCGACCTTGCAGAGCACGACGAATTCTTCGCCGCCGTACCGTCCCGCGATGGCGTGATTGGACGCCGCCGTCTCGTCGAAGGCTCGGGCAAGCTCGATCAGGCAGTCGTCGCCGGCCTGATGGCCGAGCCGATCGTTGAACCGCTTGAAATAGTCCACGTCCATGAGAATGACGCCTATTTCGTCATTGTCCCTGGCCCATTCCTTGCACAACTCCGCGAATTCCCGGGTGATCGCCCTGCGGTTCTTAAGCCCGGTAAGCGGGTCGGTGTCCGCGATCTCGATGAGCTTTTGACCGTTTTCGATGGCGACCTGCTCCTGGATCTGCGCCTGAAGGGCATGCAGGAAGGTTTGGTAGCGCTCCATGCTGAGGCGCCATGACAGATAAAGCGACAAAACAAGGCAATTCACGAAATAGGTTGCAAGCACCAGACGGGTGCCAAGATCGGCTTGAAGCAAGAACAGCGTGGCGCCGAGGAATGCTATTGTCACGGTTGCGGACGACAGCGCCGAGAGCCATAGCCGGAAGTTGAAGAAAAGGTTGGCACCGAGAATGAAAACCGTGCCGAAGATGATGAAATGGGACAGCGCCTCCTGATGCGTCGTTCCGAGGGCCGACAGCAGCCATCCGATCGCGCCCGCCACGATCGCCAGAGCAGCAACGTAGTGCAGAGTGGTGACGGCAAAATCGCGTCGAGCAACAAGTTCGACAAGCACCAGGAAGGTCAATCCCAACGTCAGGCGCGTCAGAATCACACGGTCGGCAATGTCCGGGAAAAGGAACCAGTCGAAGGCCCCGTAGCATATGTAGCTCAACACGGCAGCCGCTATGCCCCAGCGCACGACCTTGCGATTCTGATCCGCGTTCTTCTGCAGCAGCATCGCAAAAAGCGTCGGATCGGCGGATTTCCACGGCGGGCGTGAAATCGCTTCAGTGACCCTCTGAGCCACGTCCTCCGTCAGTTGCATGCAATGCTCCTTTGCGATCATCCTCCGCATGAACGGGTTCGAGCAAGCGAAGTCCGTCAAGTCCTTACGGAAGGACGAAGGCAAGCCTGGTTCATTATAAGACACTAATGTTGCTAACCGCCGGTAAACGGATCATGCGATTGCACCGGCCCAGCGGCCCAGCTAAGGATTCCATGCAACAATCGTGAGTTACCGAATAATGCATGGTCACACTTTCTCCAGATCGCAAGAGAAGACGGACGAAACATTGCGTAAATTTCCGAGCACGTCTTTTGTTAAGATTCGTGTAACCTTAATTTCAGTTGATATCGGGGAAATCGTCCCGAAGTAGATTCGCTCCGACAACATTGTCGGGCCGTTCTTTGCGGAGAACCGTTTCGGGCACGATTACCGCCGCAAATGGCTGAGCGGCACGTGGCCTGGCCCCTTGATGTTCTGCAGCACAAGCTGGGTGTGGACGTCGCGGACGCCGGGCAGCCGCATCAGCCGGTGCATGACGAAAGCATTGAGATCGTCCACCGACGGCACCATCACATGCAGCAGGAAATCGTGGTCGCCGGTCATCGTCCAGCAGGACGAGACCTCGTCCATGCGCTGCACGGCGGCGATAAAACTTTCCGGCGAGCCGTCGCTGTGGCTCACCAGGCGGACCTGGATGAACACCTCGACCGTCAGCCCCAGCGCGCGTCGGCTGAGCACGGCGGCAAAGCCCTTGATGATGCCGGCGCCTTGCAGCGCCTCGAAGCGCCGCGCGCAGGGCGTGGTCGACAGGCCGATCTCCTGCGCGAGTTCCGACACGGCCTTGCGCCCGTCGCGCTGCAGGGTATCGAGCATTCTTATTTCGAACTCATCCAGCTGAGGCATTTTCCCTCCTAAATGTTTAAATTTGAGCGGAGTTTACCTCAAAATGCGTCACGTGGCTACAAACAAGGCTGATTTGCCTCACGAGCCGCGGCTACGATGACGCCACCATCCGGGAACCGACGATTTTTCAGGAGGAAGAAATGACGATCAGCGTTGCCGACTATGCCCGCGAATGCGCGGCGCAAGGCCTTCGCGGCGACTATTCGGTGTGCCGCGCCGACTTCACAGTGGCTCAGGATTACGACTATTCCGCCGACGAGCAGGCAGTGTGGCGCACGCTCTGCGATCGCCAGTCGAAGCTGACGCAGAGGCTGGCGCACCGTTCCTATCTCGACGGCGTCGCGACGCTCGGGCTGCTCGACAAGATTCCGGATTTCGACGCCATCAGCGAGAAATTGCGCAAGCTCACGGGCTGGGAAATCGTGGCGGTGCCCGGGCTGATCCCCGCCGGCCCCTTCTTCGACCATCTCGCAAACCGCCGTTTCCCGGTCACCAACTGGCTGCGGACCAGGCAGGAACTCGACTACATCGTCGAGCCGGACATGTTCCATGACTTCTTCGGCCATGTGCCGATCCTGACGCAGCCGGTGTTCGCCGATTTCATGCAGATGTATGGTGAGAAGGCCGAGGACATGATCGCGCTGGGCGGCGACGAGATGATCACCCGGCTCTACTGGTACAGCGCCGAATACGGCCTCATCCAGGAAGCCGGCCAGCCGGTAAAGGCTTTCGGCGCAGGACTGATGTCGTCTTTCACCGAGCTGCAATTCGCGGTCGAAAGCAAGGACGCCCATCATGTGCCGTTCGACCTGGAGACGGTGATGCGCACCGGCTACGAGATCGACAAGTTCCAGCGCGCCTACTTCGTTCTGCCGTCCTTCGACGCATTGCGCGATGCATTCGCCGGCGACGACCTCGCCGGGATCGTCACGCGGTTCAAGGGTCAGCCGGCGCTCGACCCCGCCACGGTCTAGGCATTGAAACAAAATGCGCGAGCCCGAAATCGTTCGGCGCGGCGCGCTTCGGGGTCCGGCTTTCGCCCAGCCGGCCGTCAGAGCGGTTCGGTGGCTAAAAGGCGACTGAGCCGCTCTGGGTTTTGCGGAAGCAAGCCGCCAGTGTTGGGTCGCTCGGGCATCAGCCGGCCGAAGCCGGCTCGGCCTTGATCCTCGCCAACTGCTCGCTCTGCAGCTTCAGCGCGGCGTCGATGAAGCGCAGCACGGTCGCCAACTCGGCGTCGCTGAAAGCCGCCATCACTTTCTCGCCCTCGCGCGCGATGGCGCCATAGTAGCGCTCCGAAAGTTCTCTGGTCAGGTCGGTCGCCTCGATCACCACCTTGCGCCTGTCTTCCAGGCTGCGGGTTCGGGTAACGAGCCCACGCGCCTCAAGGCGGTCGATCAAGGCCGTCACCGCTGCCGGCGTCAGCCCCGTCGCCGCCGCCACGGCGCGGGCCGATTGCGGCCCCGCATAGAGCAAGCCCAGACAATGCCGCTCGGCCGCGATCAGCCCAAGCCGCTCCCCGACCGCCTCGTCATAGGCTTGCGTCGCGTCCTGCCAGCGCATGACGGCACGGCTGACGGCCGCCGTCATCTCAGCACGATTCATGCTTGACGAATTTAGTTCGATCATCTAACTATCAAGTTGTCTAATATTCAGACTATCGTATCAATATGCGATGCCACCCTTTGCGAAGCAAGGGCCGCCGACAGGAGTGAACAATGAGCTTGATTCAACAGCGCCCCCCTCTCTCGCATGAGGACGAGTACAGATACGCCAAGCTGGCCATGGAATGGTATGGCTGGGGCTCGCCCATCGGCCTCGGCATCCTGCTGGTGGCACTTGCCGCCGCGGCCGTGCTGGTGCGGGTCGCCGTTTACGGACTGTAGATCCGACCCCCAAAGGCGCGCCAGGGCGGCGCCGGTTGCCATTGCAGGCGCCGGCGCCGCCCGCCTGTCGGGAGTTCAGACTGTGATCACCTTCCTGAGGTGGCCGCCCAGCCGGCAGGTACCCATGCGGGTGCCGCCCATATGGTGATGGCCCGCCGTCTCCTCATTCGTCGGATAATCGCCGCCTTTGCCGATCCAGTCGGCGATGCGCACGCGGCCGAGATTCGTCCGCGCCATGGTCGTGCCGAAGAGCCGCAAGCCCTTAGGCGGCTTCCGAAAGGTCGCGATCGAGAACGGACAGGTTGCGGCCGCGATGCTTGGCCTCGTAGAGCCTGCGGTCGGCGGCGCGCATCAGCTCCGACACGGTGGCGCTCTCGCCACAGGTGATGCCGCCGATCGAGACCGTCAAAGGCACGGTCCGCTCGTCGACAGGGCGAAAGCGGATCAGTTCGACCTCGCGGCGGATGCGCTCGGCCACGCGCCTTGCTTCCGGTTCGGTGGCGCCAACCAGGAAGGCGGCGAACTCCTCGCCGCCGATTCGGCCGAGCACATCGCCGCTGCGCACGCCGCGCTCGATGGCGCTGGCGATCAGAAGCAGCGCATCGTCGCCGGTCAGGTGACCGTAATTGTCGTTGATGGTCTTGAAGTGGTCGGCATCGATGATCAACAGGGCGCCGCGATCGGCCTTGCGCCGGGAACCGTCGAGCGCGGCGAAGAAGGTCTCGCGGTTGAGCATGCCGGTCATGTCGTCGCGGCTTGCCTTCTCCGACAGGCGTCTGTGGGCCGCGGCGAGCTGGGCATGCGCGCGGGCAAGCTCGCGATGCGCATTTTTCAGCCGGTCGCTTTGCCAGAAGGTGCCGACGCTGGCAATCCAGGCGAGAATCAAAGGGCAAACCGTGGCCGTCAGCCAGACGGTGCGGCTGATCGGAAAGCCCATGGCCGGGACCACAACCAGCGTCAACAAGAGCGAGACAGCGACCGAAGCGAACGCGACGACTGCGGACTTCAAGATTATGCGACTCATCGCTGTCTCCCAACGGACTGCCTCTGTGCCAGCAAGCGCTGAAGGTGACCTTTCCGGGACGATTAAAATTTGAAGCGAGGCGCCATTTTCACGACGCAAGACGCGCGGAAGTTGTGGATAAACTCCGCGTCCGCATGCCATAAGGAGGCCATGACGACGACACCCGAGCCCGCCCGTTTTGCCCATGTCACGGATTGGGTATTCGACCTCGACAACACGCTCTATCCGCATCACTCGAATCTGTTCGCGCAGATCGACGTGAAGATGACCGCCTATGTCGGCGAGCTGCTGACGCTCTCGCGCGAGGAGGCGCGCAAGCTGCAGAAAGAGCTCTACCTGGAGTACGGCACGACGCTGAACGGGCTGATGGCGCGCCACGGCATCGACCCCGACGACTTCCTCGAGAAGGTGCACGACATCGACTATTCCTGGCTGGTGCCCGATCCGGTGCTCGGTGCCGCGATCCGCCAATTGCCGGGCCGCAAGTTCATTTTCACCAATGGCGACCGCAAGCATGCCGAGCGCGCCGCGCGCCAGCTCGGCGTATTGGATCATTTCGACGACATCTTCGACATCGTCGCGGCGGGTCTCAACCCCAAGCCGGCCCGCCAGACCTATGAGCGGTTCGCCGAGCTGCATTCCGTGACCGGCCACAACGCGGTGATGTTCGAGGACCTGGCGCGCAACCTCTCTGTGCCGAAATCGCTCGGCATGACGACGGTGCTGGTCGTGCCGCGCAATTTCGAGCCGACTTTCTCCGAGATCTGGGAGCGCGACCCGGCGAATGAGGACGACGTGGATTTCGTCACCGACGACCTCGCCGGCTTCCTGACCGCAATCGTCGAGGTCCCGGGCTGACCCAACTCCAGATTGCCGGCGCCGCCGTCAGAACTCGCTGGTCATTGCGGTAACGACGAGCGCGCACTCAGAGGCTGTAGAAGCGGCGAACGATGTCCCAGGCTTCGTCGGCGGTGTCGACGAAATCGATGATGTCCTGGTCGCCGGGCGAGATCGTGCCTTGCTCGGCAAGGAAGTCGAGGTCGATCGCCCGTTGCCAGAACGCCTTGCCGAACAGGATCACCGGCACGCGCTCCATGCGCCCGGTCTGGATCAGCGTCAGCGTCTCGAAGAATTCGTCCATCGTGCCGAAGCCGCCCGGAAACACGGCGACCGCCTTGGCGCGCATGACGAAATGCATCTTGCGGATGGCGAAATAGTGGAAGTTGAAGCAGAGTTCGGGCGTCACATAGGCGTTCGGCGCCTGTTCGTGCGGCAGCACGATGTTCAAGCCGATCGACGGCGCGCCGACATCGTCGGCGCCGCGATTGCCCGCCTCCATGACTCCCGGTCCGCCGCCGGTGACGACGACGAATTCGCGATAATAGGACGTGGCCGACTGCTGCGAGCACAGCCGGGCGAACTTGCGCGCCTCTTCGTAATATTTGCTGTTCAGCTCGAGGTTCTTCTTCTGCGTCTCGTTCTTGGCGGCCCAGGCGGCGCCGCCCGGCTCGGGAAGCCGCGCCCCGCCGAACAGGATGACGGTCGAGCGGATGCCGCGCTCGGCAAGGATCATCTCCGGCTTCAAGAGCTCGAGCTGCAGGCGCACCGGACGCAATTCGCGCCGCGTCATGAAGTCGGGATCGTTCCAGGCCAGGCGATAGGTTTCGGCCCGCGTCTGCGGCGTGTCCGGCACGCTTTTCGACCGCTCGAGATCCTCGTCCGAATGGGGCAGCGGCGTCCAGCCCGCCTTTTCCATGGGTGTCATCGAATCCACCGTCCTAATTCCTTTACTTGCGCCGTCCCGTGACGCAGTCGCGATTGACCCCCATTAAGGCTTCACATAGGGTCCGCGCGATTTCAAAACAGGTTAAGGCGCAGGCCTTAACAGCTTTGTAATGGAGCAAATTCATGTCGAAGCCCGATCTGGCGAGCCTCGAAAAGATCATCGAAAAGGCCTTCGAGGAGCGCGATACGATTTCGACCGCGACCCGCGGCGAAACGCGCGACGCCATCCAGTCGGCGCTCGATTTGCTCGACCGCGGCGTGGTTCGCGTCGCCGAGCGGCAGGACGACGGCAGGTGGCTGGTCAACCAGTGGCTGAAGAAGGCGGTGCTGCTCTCCTTCCGGCTGAACCGGATGGAGATCATCAAGGGCGGCCCGGGCCACTCGGTATGGTGGGACAAGGTGCCGTCGAAGTTCGAGGGCTGGGGCGCGGTCGATTTCGAGAAGGCGGGCTTCCGCGCCGTGCCGTCCTCGGTCGTGCGCCGCTCGGCCTATGTCGCGCCGGGCGCGGTGCTGATGCCGTCCTTCGTCAATGTCGGTGCCTATGTCGACACAGGCACTATGGTCGACACCTGGGCCTCGGTCGGCTCTTGCGCCCAGATCGGCAAGAACGTGCATCTCTCCGGCGGCGTCGGCATTGGCGGCGTGCTGGAGCCGATGCAGGCCGGTCCGACCATCATCGAGGACAATTGCTTCATCGGCGCGCGCTCCGAGGTGGTCGAAGGCTGCATCGTGCGCGAAGGCTCGGTGCTCGGCATGGGCGTGTTCATCGGCCAGTCGACCAAGATCGTCGACCGCGCCACCGGCGAGGTCTTCTACGGTGAAGTGCCGGCAAATTCGGTGGTCGTCGCCGGCTCGCTGCCGGGCAAGCCGCTGCCAAATGGCGAGCCGGGCCCGAGCCTCTACTGCGCCGTCATCGTCAAGCGCGTCGACGCCAGGACCCGCTCCAAGACGTCGATCAACGAATTGCTGCGCGATTGATCTTTCCCGCGAACAGACGCACCCTCCGCCGGCGCGACATTCCGTCGCGCTGGTTCAACGGAGGGGCGTCATGGACTGGAAGTATCTGCTGACGAGTTTCGACGGCCGCATCAACCGGGCCAAGTTCTGGGCCGGCATCGGCATATTCATCGTCATCGCCATCATTGCGTTCATTCTCGACTCGATCCTCGGCACACGTTTCACCACCGCCGGCGGCGACCAGATCGGCATCCTCGGCATCCTGGTCGCGCTGGCATAGATCTATTTCGCGATTGCTCTCTATGCCAAACGCTGGCACGACCGTAACAAGTCGGGCTGGTGGACACTGATCGGCCTTATACCCATCATCGGCGGCATCTGGCTGCTCATCGAACTGGGCATGCTCGAAGGCACCAGGGGCGCCAATCAATACGGACCGGACCCGCTTGCCTGAAAAAGCAGACTTCATCTGGCTCTTCTTCAAAACCTCGGGCCGCGTCAGCCGCGCGGCTTATTTTCTCGGCGGATTGCTGGTTGCTATCGTCCAGGCCTTTCCGCTTTATCGCTTCACGCTGGTGCCGGAAGGTTCGGCCGAGAGCAACATGTGGTCGTTCGTCTTCTTCCTCACGTTCCTCGCCTCGTTGTGGTCGAACGTCGTGCTGGCAGTGAAGCGGCTGCACGACCTCGACAAGCCGGGCATCGCGGCGCTGGTGCTGTTCGTTCCCGTCGTGTCGATCGTTGCCTTCCTGGTGCTCTGCCTGTTTCCGGGACAGCCCGGATCCAATCGCTACGGCAGCCGCACGAATGCGCCGGCCGACCGCTAGCGCCGGATGATTTTTAGGTCGTTTCGACGTCAAATCTGATCCGGCTCTAAATCACAGAGATAACGCGTGATGTAATCGGTCAATGACGATGTCGTCATCCTTGGCGTCAACGAGACCGAGAATTTGAGCTCGACCTGTCGCGCAAATATCACGCTGATCGAGGACCGCGGCTGACCTCGTCGGGCGTCAATCCGGGCGGACCGCGCCTGTACGCTTCCGCCTGACGCACCAGCGCCATGATGCGCTTCGTCACAGGCGCCGGCACGCCGGTCTTTTGCGCGAGCCGCAGGATCGCTCCCTGCAATTCGTCGACCTCGGTCGGCCGACGACGATGAAGATCGTCCCACATCGAGGAGCGCGCCTTGGGGTCGATCGCCAGCAGCCGCCGGGCCAGGATTCCGAACAGCCAGTCCGGAAGCCGCAGCACTTTCGGCAGCAGCCATGGGGGCGGCCCAGCGATGCGCGCCGGCTCGATACGACAAGCTTTCATTGCGGCCAGCGCCTCGTCGATCTGGTCCGCCAGAATGACGCGCCAGCCGCGGTCCGCCAATTCGGTCGCCAGCGGCAGATCGGAGAGCGCGACCAGCGCATTGTTGAGGTTCATCAGCAGTTTGCTCCACTGCACCGCCCTCGTGTCGGCATGGGTTTCGACCCCAAGTCCTTCGACATTGAGCAGTGCTGAAAGGCCGGGCTCAGTATTCTCGATGATGACCTTGCCGTCGCTGGCGCGGCGGACGCTGAACGGCGTCTCGCCATCCGGCGATTGCACGACATTAAACGCAACCATACCGGCAAGCACGCGATGCGCGGGAAGCGCTCCACGCAGTTTGTCCGGATTGTCGACGCCATTCTGCAGGCTGATCACAATGGCATCGGGGCGGGCATGAGCCGCAACAAGCGCCGCCATCTCCTCGGTCGCGCCGCTCTTTACGGTGACCAGAACGATATCCGCGTTGCGCAGCGCCAGCGCCGGATCGTCGCTGACCGCCAGCGTCTCAGGCCCGATGCGTCTGTCGCGGCCGTCAAGATCGCTGATCCGCAGCCCGTCCTTGCGCAACGCCTCCACAATGCAGCCGCGGCCAAGGAAGACGACCTTACGCCCGGCGAGCGCCAGGCAGCCGCCGACATAGCAGCCGATGCTGCCGGCGCCGGCTATCGCGATCGTCTTTCCTTCTTTGGCCATGCGATCATCCCGTCCTGGCCCGCGCGACTATACGACACGACAACCATATTGTCGGCGGCTTGCTCGGCGAACATCTGCCACCGTGACAGGCCTGCCGCTTTCGACTATCGCTTTGCCCATGAAATTGCCGACCGACCCTGCCCAGAACCTTGCCGCCCTGATCCGCTGCCCTTCCGTGACGCCCGCCGAAGGCGGCGCGCTGCAGACCTTGGAAGACATGCTGAAGCCACTCGGCTTCGCCGTCGAGCGGCCGATATTCTCGGAAGATGGCACGCCGAACATCGAAAATCTCTATGCGCGCCGCTCCGGCAACGGCCCACATCTGATGTTTGCCGGCCATACCGACGTGGTGCCGGTCGGCGACGAGGCGGCGTGGACGCATCCGCCCTTTGCCGCCGAGATCGCCAATGGCGAGATGTATGGCCGCGGCGCCGTCGACATGAAAGGCGGCATCGCCTGCTTCATCGCCGCGGTGGCGCGCCACATCGAGAACAATGGCGGCCCGAAAGGCTCGGTCTCGCTGCTGATCACCGGCGACGAGGAAGGGCCGGCCATCAACGGCACGGTGAAGCTGCTCGACTGGGCTGCCGCCAAGGGCGAGAAATGGGACGCCTCGATCGTCGGCGAGCCGACCAACCCGGATGCGCTTGGCGATATGATCAAGATCGGCCGGCGCGGCTCGCTCTCCGGCAGCGTCATCGTCAATGGCCGTCAGGGCCACGCCGCCTATCCGCAACTTGCCGACAACCCGGTGCGCGGGCTTATGAGCCTTGTCGACGCGCTGCTCCATCCGGTGTTCGACAGGGGAACAAAGGATTTCCAGCCGACCAATCTGGAAGTGACCTCGATCGACGTCGGCAACCCGGCGACCAATGTCATCCCGGCCAAGGCCACCGCCACGTTCAACATCCGCTTCAACGACACTTGGGATGCCGAGACCGTCCAGGCCGAGATCCACAACCGGCTCGACCAGGCGGCGGGCCGCAAGAAATATCGGCCGGGCAAGAAGACCGCCGTCGACTACGAGCTTGTCTGGCGCGACCGGCCGAGCCATGTCTTCCTTACCCGCGACGAAAAGCTGATCGACACGCTGAGCGGTTCCGTGGCCGCGGTGGTCGGCAAGAGGCCTTCGCTCTCCACCTCCGGCGGCACTTCGGATGCGCGTTTCATCAAGGATTTTTGCCCGGTGGTCGAGTTCGGGCTGGTCGGCAAGACCATGCACATGGTCGACGAGCGCGTGGCGGTCGCCGATCTCGAGACGCTGACAGGGATATACGAGCGCTTTATCGAGGACTGGTTCGGACAAGGTCTGACGTGACCATGCTCTCAACGGACGAAACCTTTGCTTCGCTGGCCGGCGCCTGGCGGCTGATGCTCGGCAGGGCCGACGGCCTGCGCATGCTCGATCTGTCTGCGGACGGTTTTTGGAATTCCTTCTTCGCCATCGTCGTGGCGGCGCCGGCGCTGATCGTCGGCTGGGTCGGGATCGCCAATGAGATAGGCGATCCGAATGCGTTCGCCGGGCGGCTCGGCATGCTGCTCCGGCTGGCAACCGTCGACATCGGTTCCTGGGTGCTGCCGCTGGTGGCGCTTGCGCTGGTCGCGCCGCGCGCCGGCATCGGCAGCCGCTTCGTCCACTACGTCGTCGCCTCCAACTGGGCTTCCGCGATCATCGCCTGGCTGATGCTGCCGTCGGCGCTGCTGAGGCTGTTCCTGCCTTCGACCGACGAGGTCAGCGGCTTGGTCTCGCTGCTTCTGTTCGCGCTGTCGATGGTGCTGACCTGGCGCATGACCAACGCGACGATCGGCAAGGGCGCGGCTGTCGGCACCGCGGTGTTTGTCGGCATGTTCGTCGCCTCGCTGCTCGTCTTGTTCGGGCTGCAGGCGCTGCTCGGCATCGACATTCCGGACGGCGCGAGGGGCTGATCTTGGCCGGCTGACGGGTTTTTTCTTGAGACAGGGGGGTATGATAGTTTCACACCACTGTCCTCCCGGAGCGCTAGCCATGTCCGCTACCGAAAAACGCGCCTTCAGCCTGCCGGCCAAGCAAGCGGCCTTCATTGATCAGCTCGTCCGCTCGGGCACGTATGCGACCAGCAGCGAAGTCATCCGCGCCGGGCTTCGCGCCCTTCAGGAGCGCGACGCCGCGGTGGAGCGTTGGCTGCGCGAGGAGGTCGCTCCGGCCTATGATGCGTGGAAGGCAAACCCCGGCAAAGGCATTTCGCCGGAGGAAATGGCCGAACGGGCGCGCAAGCGTCACGAGCGCTATTCGCAAAGAAACCGTGAGACGTCGGACCGTCGTCTATACGCTTGATCCCGGCGACGATCTCGAGCGCATTTACACCTTCATTGCTCAAGCCAGCAATCCCATCCTTGCAGACCGCTACGACGCTCGCATCCGCGCGTTCTGCGAGCGCCTCGAGCATGGCTCTGAACGCGGCACGCGCCGTGATGAGTGCGGCCGGACCTTCGCGTCGTCGGATTTGAGCGCCGGATAACTGTCGCTTTCGTTGTGGAGCCTGAGCGCGTCGTGATTCTGCGCCTCTTCTATGGCGGCGCGAATTGGTCGGACGAACTCGCCGGGGACGACGCCGGCTGATCGACGCCGCCCTCAGACGTCTTCTGGATAGTCCACCCCGACCAAGAACAGGCCGTCGGGCGGCGCTACCTGTCCGCAGGCTGCCCGGTTGCGGGCTTCGAGCGCTGCCTTGAGATCGGCGGCGCTCCAGGAGCCGTCGCCGACCCTGCGCAGTGAGCCGACCATCGAGCGCACCTGGTTGTGTAGGAAGGAACGCGCCGAGGTTCGAACCTCGATGAGATCTCCGGCGCGGGTGACATCGAGACGGTCAAGCGTGCGCACCGGGCTTTCGGCCTGGCACTGGGTGGAGCGGAAGGTGGTGAAATCGTGCCGCCCGAGCAGCACCCTCGCCGCCTCGTGCATGGCCTCGGCATCGAGCCGTTTCGGCACCCACCAGACCTTGCCCTTTTCAAGCGCCGACGGGGCGCGGCGGTTGAGGATGCGATAGAGATAATGGCGGCCGGTGGCCGAAAACCGCGCATCGAAATCGTCGGCGACGACGGCAGCCTTGAGGATGGCGATGCGCGCGCCGGCCGCCTGCAGATGGGCGTTGACGGCGTCGCGCACCTTGTCGCCCGCCCAGTCCCTGGCCAGATCGACATGGGCCACCTGGGCGGTCGCGTGCACGCCGGCATCGGTGCGGCCGGCGGCACGTATTCGCACCTCTTCGCCGCAGAACTTTTCGATCGCCTGCTCGATCGCCTGCTGCACCGAAAGCTGGTCCGCCTGATGCTGCCAGCCGGCGAATTGGCTGCCGTCATATTCGATATCGAGCCGAAAACGCGGCATGCCAGCTCTGCGTTTGGCGCTCGCCTAGGCGGCCAGCGCGGTGAAGGCCGAAGCGTATAGCAGTCTGCCGGTCTCGGGCGCGTCGCCCCAGGCCAGCGCCTGCAGCGCCTCGCCCTGGTACCCGCTCTCGAATTTTTGGGCGCGGGCGTGGGTGTAGCCGAAGCGGCCGTAATAGGCCGGATCGCCGAGCACCACCGCCAAAGCCTCGCCAGCCTCCTTCAGACGGACATGCGCCTCGCGGATCAGCGCGCCGCCGATGCCGGTGCCGTGGAAGGACGGCTCGACGGCCAGCGGCGCCAGCGCCACGGCCGCGAAGCGCTTGCCGCCGTTCTGCACAAAAAGCCTGGAAAACAGAATGTGGCCGACGACCTGGCCATCTTCTTCCGCAACCAGCTCGACGACGGCGTCGCCGCCGGTGACCAGCGCATCGACCAGGCCGGCCTCCGCCTGCTGGCCGAAGGCATGCTCTTCGACGAGGCGGATCGCCTCGCGATCCCGCGGCGTCGCCGCACGTATCGACATCATGCTCATTGGAGTTTCGTTCCTTTTTCGATCTTGGCCCCGCGCAAAAACTCCTGCGCGGCGGCGGGCCTTCCACCCGCCCGTTGAACTTCGACCAGCCGCACCGCGCCTGACCCGCAGGCGACCGTCAGCCGATCATCGAGAATACCTCCCGACTCGCCGACGCCGTTGGAAAGCGTCGAGCGAAGCAGTTTCAGCCGCTCCACGCGGCCACCAATTTCGACCTCGCACCACGCGCCCGGAAAGGGCGACAGGCCGCGAATGTGATTGTGGACTTCGCCGGCAGGCCGCGTCCAGTCTACGCGTGTCTCCGATTTATCGATCTTTCGCGCATAGGTCACCCCTTCCGTCGCCTGCGGGGCAAATGTCAGACAATTTATCCCCAACTGTGCGAGCGCATCCACCATCAGCGAGGCGCCTCGAGCCATGAGGAGGTCATGCAATTCCCCGGCGGTCATATCGGGACCAATGACGCATTTTTCAACCAATGCCACCGGGCCGGTGTCCAGCCCCTCTTCCATGCGCATCACCATCATGCCGGTTTCGACATCGCCGGCCATGATGGCGCGCTGTATGGGAGCAGCACCGCGCCAACGCGGCAAAAGTGATGCATGGCCGTTGAGGCAACCGAGCCTGGTGGCCTCGAGAACGGGTTTCGGCAGAAGGAGGCCATAGGCGACGACCACGGCGACATCGGCCCGCAAACCGGCAAAGGCCTGCTGCTCCGTCTCTGCCTTGAGCGATGTCGGCGTGCGCACCTCGAGCCCGAGCCGTTCCGCCTCGCGCTGCACGGGCGAGGGCGTCAATTCCAACCCGCGCCGGCCGGCGGCGCGCGGCGGCTGCGTATAGACGGCGGCGATCTCGTGGCCGGCCTCGGCGATGGCGCTGAGCGTCGGCACGGAAAACTCCGGCGTGCCCATGAAGATGACGCGAAGGGGCATTTCTCCTGCCATGCTATGTTCAGGCGTCCGCTTCAAACGGGTTCACGAGCTTCAGGCCAAGCTCGTCGAAGTCGCGAACATTGCGTGTCGCAAGCGTAGCGTCATGGGCCAGACAGATAGCCGCAATCATGGCATCGGAAAGACTGACCGGACGACCGATATTTTCCCGCATTGCCCGAAGCTTGCCGGTAAGGCGAGGTACCGAGCCAGCAAAGTCAACGATGCGACCCGAAAACTGCTTCGAGATCAGATGGTCGAGAGCACGAACGTGTCGATCAGAGCCGGTCTTATTCAGAAATCTTTCGGCGCCGAAAGATTGTTCCATGACGACCGGGCCGCACAGGTAAAGATTGAGCAGATCCTGTTTGCGAAACCATTCGACCAGGTTCGGATCAGGTGTGATCCTGCTTGCTTCGGAAACGACGTTGGTATCGAGAATAATCAATCGAAACCCTCGACCAAGGGGCCAAAGTCCTCTTTCCTCGCAGCTTCGATTTCAGCCATTGTCTCAGCAAACTCGTTGTCAATTGCGCTTTCGTTTGCGAATGCGGAGCGGATACTCTCCCATGCTGAGAAGTTTGGCTCTAGCCTTCTTTCCTTTTCCACACTCATGCCCTTCCACAAAAGATCGATGGCTTTGCCCGATAGGCTCTGGCCGACTTTTCGAGCGGCTTGCTCAATTTCGCGCTTTAGGGGTTCTGGTACGTTTCTGATTAGCATATCGCTCAAGGCTAAGCCTCCAATTTGATATCATGATATCATGGTTAGACGATTTGCTCAATCATACCCAGCACGGGTTTGCGCGGCGCTTAAAGACTCTTCGGTAACCAAGTTCGAATGCTTTCCTCATATGATTCGGGCCTCTTGCCCCTTCGGAGCCATTCATATGAAGACTCGTCAAAAGACATTGGGGCGTGTCGTACGCCAGGTTCAAATCGCTCGATGAGGAATCTACGAAGGGCGAGTTGTCCAAACGACGTGAGCGAGCATTCGCTGTCTACCTCACGCCGCTTTTTGCAGTGGCATTAGTCGTGGTTTAATATTCTCGCCAAAGTCTCGCGCGCTTGCGTTTGAATTGGCTTCCAAAGCCATCGAAGTCGGGAAAGACTGGATCCTGCGTGGAATGCTCGAATGAGGTTCAGCCCGCCATCTTGCCCGGCGCCTTGTCCTTGGCGAGCTTCTTGAATTTCCTGACCACCATGTCGCGCTTCAGCTTCGAGATGTGGTCGATGAACAGCACGCCGTTAAGATGGTCGATCTCGTGCTGCAGGCAGGTCGCCATCAGGCCTTCGGCCTGCATCTCCTGCAGCTTGCCGTCGCGGTCGAGATATTTCACCCGCACCGCTGCGGGACGCTCGACCTCGGCATAGTAGTCAGGGATCGACAGGCAGCCTTCCTCATAGACCGAGCGCTCGTCGGAGCTTTCGAGGATTTCCGGATTGATGAAGACATGCGGCGCCGGCGGCTCGCCTTCCTTGGCGAGGTCGATGACCAGCAAACGCCGCGGCTCGCCGACCTGGATCGCCGCCAGCCCGATTCCCGGCGCGTCATACATGGTTTCCAGCATGTCGTCGGTGAGCTTGCGCAAGTCACCGTCGACGCGCTCGACCGGTTTGGAAACCTGGCGCAGGATCGGATCGGGAAGGATGATGAGCGGCTTGATCGACATGGCGTCTCACCTAAGACGTCGATGGAAAAGCGTCAACCGGGGCGGCTTTGACTTGTTCACGTTTTGATCTGTGCCAGCAGAGCGAATCGGCTATGCTGCCCAAATGAACGACATGACCTCGATCCTTTCGCAACCCGTCGCGCGGCTCGGCGCCACCACGATCAGGCTCGGCGAGGCGCTTGGCTTCGGAGCGCTGCTGCTGCTGGCGCTGTTCCTGGCGCTCGTCATCGCGTTGTGGCGCGCGGGAAAGGCGCGCGCGGCAGCGGCGGCAGAAGCGGCCGACCATGCCCGCGACACCGAGGCCAGGATGGCGGACATTCTTCAGGCGCAGGCCGAGATGCAGGGTCGCATGGGCGCGATCGCCGAAGTGTTCGGCGCCAGGCAGGCCGAGCTCACCCAATCGCTCGGACAGCGGCTCGACGCCATGACCGGCCGCCTTGGCCAGACCATGGCTGAGCAGACCAAGTCGACGCATGAGAGCCTGGCCAAGCTGCAGGAGCGGCTGGCGGTGATCGACACGGCGCAGGGCAACATCCAATCTTTAGCCGGACAGGTCGTGCAGCTGCAGGCGATCCTCTCCAACAAGCAGACTCGCGGCGCCTTCGGCCAGTCGCGCATGGAAACAATCATTGCCGACGGCCTGCCGCACGGCGCGTACGAGTTCCAGGCGAGCCTTTCCAACGGCAGCCGGCCCGACTGCCTGGTGCGGATGCCGAACGGCGCGCCGATGCTCGCCATCGACGCCAAGTTTCCGCTGGAGGCCTGGAATGCCATTCGTGCCGCCGAAGCCGCCGACTTGCAGAAGGCGGCGGCGCAGGCGTTCCGGCGCGACATCGAGGTGCATATCCGCGACATCGCGGAAAAATACCTGATCCAGGGCGAGACGCAGGACACCGCCTTCATGTTCGTGCCCTCGGAATCGGTGTTCGCCGAGATTCACGAGAATTTCGAGCCCGTGGTGCAGAAGGCGCACCGCGCCCGCGTCGTCATCGTCTCGCCGTCATTGCTGATGCTGTCGATCCAGGTCATCCAGGCAATCCTGAAGGACGCGCGCATGCGCGAGCAGGCGCATCTGATCCAGGGCGAGGTCATCCGCCTGATGGAGGATGTGGCGCGAGTCGACGAGCGCGTGCGCCGGTTGCAGACGCATTTCGGCCAGGCGGCCAGGGATATCGACGACATCCTCGTCTCGACGACGAAGGTCACCAAACGCGGGCAGAAGATCGAGGCGCTGGAGTTCGCCGAGGGCGAACCCGAACCGCCACGCGGTCCTGCCAAGGTGGAGGCGGGCGCGCGCGTGGCCGATTCCAAGACGGGTCAGCTCAGGCTGCGCGTCGTCGAAGGCGACGACTGAGCTGCCGTAACTCCGTTACTGCTCCTCGATGGTCGTGATGCCTTCGATTTCCGGCAGCCAGTGCAACGCCGAGCGGTGCCAGACCTGTCTTTTCGGCACCAGTTGGTCGCGCTGGCGCGCTGTACCCACCCTAATGCCGTAGATTTTCGGACCATCGCCAACCGACGTCGCATAGAGATGCGATCCGCATTCGCCGCAAAACCCCTGCGCGCGCTTGGCGCCGCTGGATCCGGTCTTGATGTAGACCTTCGGCGTGCCCTTGGTGATCCGGTAATCCTCTTCTGGCGCGCCCACCGTCACGCGAAAGGCCGTTCCCGTCAGTTGCTGGCAATCGGTGCAATGGCAGATCGAGGTCTTTTCGGGATCGACCTCCGCTTCGTAGGTGATGGCGCCGCAATGACACCCGCCGTCGATTCTCATTCGGCATGCTCCCAAAAGATTGCTTCGCTCAAATCTAATCCTCTTCGAAGGCCCCGGCGATAGCCTTACGCCTGCGCTCCCATGTGCCAGTCGCCTGCGGCTTGACGAACAGCCTGGTGATTTCGGGCATGTCGCTTTTCAGTCGCGCCTCCAGGCGTTCAACGCAGGCTTCGATCTCAGGCGCCGTGAGATGATCCTCGAATTCGATGCTTAGGCCTGCGACGATCTCCTCCGGGCCGATATGGACGCTCAGTATGCCGTTCGCCCGCTGCACGGCCGGGTCTTCCTGAGCGATCGCCAGAACCTTGCGCTGCACCTCGGGCGAAGCGGGCTCACCGATGAGCAGACCCTTGCTCTCGCGCGCCAAGAAGATGGCGGTGGCGCCCAGGATGACGGCGATGCCGATCGAGCCGGCGCCGTCGAGCTCGGGGATACCCAGGAGCTCGGCAGACAGGATGCCGACGAAGGCGACGACGAGGCCGAGCAGCGCGGCGCTGTCCTCGAACAGCACCGTGTAGATGCTGGGATCCTTGCTCATCCGGACCGCCTCGAACCAACCCAGCCTTCCCTTCTGTCCCCGGAACTCCTTCAGCGCCACCAGCCAGGAACTGCCTTCGAACAGAAAAGAAAGACCAAGCACGATGTAGTTGACCTTGGCGTTGACGACCGGTTCCGGCGCCATGATGTGGATGACGCCCTCGTAGAAGGAAACGCCGGCGCCAAGCGCGAACACCAGCAGGGCGACAATGAAGCTCCAGAAATAGAGTTCGCGTCCGTGTCCGAGCGGATGCGTGCGGTCGGGCGGGCGCGCGGCACGGCGCATGCCGTAAAGCAGAAGCGCGCCATTGCCGGTGTCGACCAGCGAATGCACGCCCTCCGACAGCATGGCTGAAGAGCCTGTGAAGGACGCTGCGGCGAATTTGGTCAGGGCGATCGCAACATTGCCGGCGAGCGCGGCGTAGATCACTCTTTTCGAGCCGCTATGCCCTGCCATGCGCTTCCGATCCTCTTCCAAGTGGGAGCTCAGCGGCCGCCGCCCAAAGCTCCACCGACAATGCGCCAGCCGCTCCGAGGTTCAGATGCCCCTATGCATTTCTGTTGCCTGATCGATCCCGAGGTCGCGGGATCAAGGGAAAACGGTTGACATAGCGCAAGCCGGCTTTCGAAGCTGCAAGCGGCCTCTTGCGGTCGGACGCTTCTCTTGTTTCACTTGTGCTGCCCACAAATCGGAGGAGCGAATCATGGCGAAAGGTGCGATGAAGGCGGGCAAGGAACCCCGCAAGCCGAAAAAGGACGCCAAGAAACCGGCCGCGGCCCCGGCTCCGAAGGCGCCGCCGGTCAAGGCGATGCGCATCAAGGAGAAGTAGGCCGTCAGCGCGGCCGATCCGTCTCGATGCGGATTTGAACCGGCGGCATGCCGAATGCTGCCGGTGTTTTGTTGATCGGGGGACAGAACTCACTATATCGGTACTGCGAGGACGACCTCGCTTCCCCGAAACCCGGCCGGGACGACCCGCCACGTCAAAACGTCGAGCATTCGATGCTCGATCGATGGAGCGTTCGCGATGTCCTGGATCTTCCTTTTCTTCGCCGGCCTGTTCGAGATCGGCTGGGCGATCGGCCTCAAATATACCGATGGGTTCTCGAAGCCGTTGCCGACCGTGCTCACAATCGTCTCGATGGTCGTCAGCCTTGGCCTGCTCGGGCTTGCGTTGAAGACATTGCCCGTCGGCACGGCCTATGCGGTATGGACCGGCATCGGCACTGTCGGCACGGCCTTGCTCGGCATATGGCTGCTCGGCGAGCCGGCGACCGCGGTGCGGCTTGCCTGCATCGGGCTGATCGTCTGCGGCATCGTCGGGCTGAAGCTCGTCGCCTGATGCAGCACGAACGCACTCAGGGCCGCTCCTGGCGACCCTGATTCATTTTTCGAACGAACTCGAACCTAGCGGGCCGAGAAGCCAGGAGGCGTGCGACCGACGCGCGCCTTGCGGGCGGCGTAGCGCGCATCGCGCTTGGCCTTGCGTTCGGCCTCCTCGGCGAGCAGGCGGGCGATGCGTTCGGTTTCCTCGGCTTCGCGGATCTTGGCCTCGGCAGCCGCTGCCTCTTCGGCAGCAATACGGGCCGCTTCGGCCACTGCCTCGCGTTCAGCCTTCTCGGCCGCTTCGCGCGCCAGCTTTTCCTGCTTCAATCGGGCCTTCTCGGCCTCGCGGACCGCACGGGCCTCGAGGATCGCCTTGCGTTCCGCCTGACGCGCCAGAACCGCTGGATCGTCCGCCGCCGGCTTTGACTTGAAGCGCTCCAGGAGCGCCTTCTTTGCCTCGTTCGCGGCGTTGCGCCGCTCGAATATGTCTTTTTCCCTGTAAATAGCCAAGTCCACTTCCCTGAAGTCAATTCGCGACGCTTACATACGCGCGAAAGCGGTGAGTTCAAGCGCCAAAACGGTATGCCAGCCATGAAAATCTGGGCTGTTGCCGTCGGGATACGTCGTCGCGGCGCGATGCACTGTTCACAAATCGCGCCTCTGGCGGCTCTGGGGGCCGGTCGCTACCTCTAGCGCCAACAATCAACGCCCAAGCGGCGCATCAGGATGCATGAAAATGGAACTTGGCCTCTACACTTTCGCGGATGTCAGCCCGGAGCCGGGCCCCGGCGCCATCGGCCCGCACGAACGGCTGCGCAACCTGATCGAGGAGGTCGAGCTGGCCGACCAGGTCGGTCTCGACGTGTTCGGCCTCGGCGAACACCATCGCCCCGACTATGCAGCCTCGGCGCCGGTCGTGGCGCTGGCCGCGGCCGCGGAGCGGACGAAGCGGATCAAGCTCACCAGCGCGGTCACGGTGCTTTCTTCCGACGATCCGGTGCGGGTCTTCCAGCAGTTCGCGACGCTCGACCTTCTGTCCGGCGGCCGCGCCGAGATCATGGCCGGGCGCGGCTCCTTCATCGAATCGTTTCCGCTGTTCGGTTACAATCTCGAGGACTATGACGAGCTCTTCGCCGAGAAGCTCGATCTCCTGCTTGCCATCCGCGACCAGGTGAAGGTGACGTGGCAGGGCAAGCTGCGCGCGCCGATCAACGGCCGCGGCGTCTATCCCCGACCTTTCCGGGACAAGCTGCCGATCTGGATCGCCATTGGCGGGACGCCGCAGTCCGCCGCCCGCGCCGGCGTGCTCGGCCTGCCGCTGGCGCTTGCCATCATCGGCGGCGAGCCGGCCCGCTTCGCGCCGCTGTTCGAGATCTATCGCGAGGCGGCAAGGCGCGCCGGCAACGATCCCGCCTCGCTCGCGACCAGCTTGAACGTGCATGGCTTCGTCGGCGAGACGACCGAGAAGGCGGCCGACGATTTCTACGCACCGCAGGCCGAGGTGATGAACCGCATCGGCCGCGAGCGCGGCTGGGGGCCGACCTCGCGGGCGCATTTCGATCAGTCGCGCGGGCCGAACGGCGCGCTGTTCGTCGGCGATCCCGAACAGGTGGCGGAAAAGATCGTCGCCCAGCACAAGATCTTCGGCAACGACCGCTTCCTGTTGCAGATGGCGATCGGCACGATGCCGCATGCCAAGGTCATGAAGGCGATCGAGCTCTACGGCACCAAAGTGGCGCCGGTCGTGCGCAAGGAAACGGCGAAGGCCGCGCCGGCGCCCGTCGCCTGAGGACGCCTGCCCGGCAAGATGCGCCCTCACCGCCGGCTAAGGAACCTTGGCGGCGGCGCGTACGTTTTCCTCGGCGATCGCGAGGGAACGGATGAAGGTCGAAACGAGCGCTTCGGGTTCGAACGTTGCCGAAAGCCCGGACGAGCGCGCCAGCGCCCGCGCCGAATTGCGCCTGATTCGATTGCTGCTGATCGGCATCTTCGTGCTGATAACGATCGCCGCGCTTTATTTCGCCCGCGCCTTCTTCATGCCGGTGATCCTCGCCTTCCTGCTGGCGCTGACGCTGACCCCGATCGTGCGCTTCCTGCGCAAGCGCGGCATCCCCGAGGTGGCCTCCGCGACACTGTTGGTGTTGCTGTCCCTCTTCGTCTTCGCCAGCGCCGGTTACCTGCTCAGCGGCCCGGTCATCGACCTCATCAACAACAGCTACTCGATCGGCGAGCAACTCACCGAGCGGCTGGCGCCTTTCAAGCGTCCGCTCGAGAGGGTCATGGATCTCTCGCGTCAACTGCAGGCCCTGACCGAGACATCGCAGGAACCGGGTGTGCAGAAGGTCGCGCTGGCGCCGTCCGGCATCCTGTCGACGGCGGCCAGCAACATTCTGGGAGCCGGCACGAGCATCACCCTCGTCTTCGTGCTGTCGCTGTTCCTGCTCGCCTCCGGCACCTTGTTCTACGAGAAGATCGTCCAGTCCTTCGCCCACCTCAGCGACAAGAAGCGCGCGCTGCGCATCGTCTATGACGTCGAGCACGAGATTTCCCATTACCTGCTTACCGTGGCGGCCATCAATGCCGGCCTCGGCACGGTGATCGGACTTGGCCTTTGGGGACTTGGGATGCCGAACCCGCAGGTCTGGGGCGCGGCCGCGGCGCTGCTCAACTTCCTGCCCTATGTCGGCGGGCTGATCACCTTGCTGCTGGTCACGATCATCGCGCTGATCAGCTTCGATACGATCCCCTACGCGTTGCTGGCACCCGCCTTCGTTTTGTTGTGCGACATCGTCGAGGGCCAGTTCGTGACCCCGACGGTGGTCGGCCGGCGGCTCGAGATAAACGCGGTGGCGATCTTCATCGCCATCGCCTTCTGGTCATGGCTCTGGGGTTTCGTCGGCGCGCTGATGGCGGTGCCGCTGCTGGTGGTCATCAAGGTGTTCTGCGACCATTTCGATGGCCTCAGCCATGTCGGCAATTTCCTCGCCGCGCAGCAGACCATGGCGATCGACGACGAGGCCGGCGATAACAACCACAAATCCGGCGCGTGAGGCCTGGCCTGTCCGGCCGGCTGTTTGCGGCGCCCATGGCGAGTGCCTATATCGGTCCGGTCTAGCCGGACCCGCCTGCATGAATGACTTCGATCTCGCGCTGCGCAACAACCGCCTGTCTATCCATCATCTCGGCGGCCGCAGCGAGCAGCGGGAAATCGCCTCGGCGACCGGACTCGCCGACGTGCTGGAAGGCCAGTTCGCCATCGTCATTCCCGACCGCGCCGAATTCGAGGCCCGGTTGCGGCAGAAGCAAATCGCGGAGACCTGACCAATGACGGCCCTTTCGGTTCTCGACCTGTCGCCGATCACGCAAGGCAACAATGCCTCGCGGTCGCTGGCCAATTCGCTCGACCTTGCCCGCCATGCCGAGCGGCTTGGCTACAAGCGCTACTGGCTCGCCGAGCACCACAACATGCCGGGCATTGCCAGTGCCGCGACGTCGGTTGTCATCGCCCATGTCGCCAGCGGCACCAAGACTATCCGCGTCGGCGCCGGCGGCATCATGCTGCCCAACCATGCGCCGCTGGTGATTGCCGAGCAGTTCGGCACGCTGGCAGCACTTTTCCCCGGCCGCATCGATCTCGGCCTCGGTCGCGCGCCAGGCACCGATATGATGACGGCGCGGGCGCTTCGCCGCAACCTGGAGGCCAGCGACAACTTCCCCCAGGACGTGGTCGAGCTGATGGGCTATTTCCAGCCGGCCGAGGAAGGCCAGCGCATCCGCGCGGTGCCGGGCGAAGGCCAGGACGTGCCGGTCTGGATCCTTGGCTCCAGCCTCTATGGCGCGCAGCTCGCGGCGCTGCTTGGGCTGCCCTATGCTTTCGCCTCGCATTTCGCGCCGGCCGAACTCGACCACGCGCTGGAGGTCTATCGCACCCGCTTCCAGCCGTCGGCGCAGCTCGACAAGCCTTATGTGATGCTCGGCCTCAATGTCTTTGCGGCACCCACCGATGCCGAGGCGAAGCTTTTGTTCACCTCGCTGCAGCAGGCCTTCGTCAATCTGCGCAGCGGCCGGCCCGGCCAGCTGCCGCCGCCGGTCGAAACCTACGACCGAGATCTCGATCCCGTCGCCAGATCCATGCTGGCCCAGGCGCTGTCCTGTGCCGTCGTCGGGTCGCCGGAGACGGTCCGCCAGGGCATCGACGCCTTCGTACGCCGCACCGGCGCCGACGAATTGATGGTGACGGCGCAGATGTTCGACCACACCGCGCGGGTGCGCTCCTTCGAGATCCTGGCAGACGTGCACAGATCGATGTCGCAAGCGGCCTGACCGCTGGGCCGCCTGTCAGCCGGGGCGAAAGAGCGATCGCCGGCGGAAAACACATCTTTCTGAAGCTCCGCGCAACTCCGTTCGCAGGCATTCACGCCCGGATCATGGCGACTGCGACGTTTTTGCCCGCGCCGGATTTACCTCGGTCCGGGCGTATCGGGCGGCAAATCGGCCGCAAAATTGGCGATTTAGCACCGTTCCCGGCAGGCGATCGGCTTGGTGGATGCGTTGCGCAGGATGCTTGCGCCTCGTGCCGCCTGTTCTTATATACGCGCCAACCGCCCGGCCTTGAAAACCCGGGGACCGTGGCGGAATTTCTTGTGAACAGGGGCTTTCGTCGGAACGCCTTATCAGGGTCCTGAGAGCCTGCTTAGAGGAGAGACTAGAACAATGGCAAAAGTAATCGGTATCGACCTCGGAACCACCAACTCCTGCATCGCCATCATGGACGGCAAGGAGCCAAAGGTTATCGAGAATGCGGAAGGCGCGCGCACGACCCCTTCCATCGTCGCCGTCAACAGCGATGGCGAACGCCTCGTCGGCCAGCCGGCCAAGCGCCAGGCGGTCACCAATCCTGAAAACACCATCTTCGCGGTCAAGCGCCTGATCGGCCGCCGCTATGACGATCCGGTGACGGAGAAGGACAAGAAGCTTGTCCCCTACAAGATCGTCAAGGGCGACAATGGCGATGCCTGGGTCGAGGCAGGCGGCAAGAAGCTTTCGCCCAGCCAGATCTCGGCCATGATCCTGCAGAAGATGAAGGAAACGGCGGAAGCCTATCTCGGCGAGAAGGTCGAGAAAGCGGTCATCACCGTTCCGGCCTATTTCAATGATGCCCAGCGCCAGGCGACCAAGGACGCCGGCAAGATCGCCGGCCTCGAAGTGCTGCGCATCATCAACGAGCCGACGGCTGCCGCACTTGCCTATGGTCTGGAGAAGAAGGACGGCAAGACCATCGCCGTCTATGACCTTGGCGGCGGCACGTTCGACATTTCGGTGCTCGAGATCGGCGACGGCGTCTTCGAAGTGAAGTCGACCAATGGCGACACCTTCCTCGGCGGCGAGGACTTCGACATGCGCCTGGTCGAGTACCTGGCGGCCGAGTTCAAGAAGGAACAGGGCATCGACCTCAAGGCCGACAAGCTCGCCCTGCAGCGCCTGAAGGAAGCGGCCGAGAAGGCCAAGATCGAGCTGTCGTCGACGACGCAGACCGAGATCAACCTGCCCTTCATCACTGCCGACGCCAGCGGGCCGAAGCACCTGACGATGAAGCTCACCCGGGCGAAGTTCGAGAGCCTGGTCGAGGACCTCGTGCAGCGCACCATCGACCCCTGCAAGGCGGCGCTCAAGGATGCCGGCCTGAAGGCGGGCGAGATCGACGAAGTGGTGCTGGTCGGCGGCATGACCCGCATGCCCAAGATCCAGGAGATCGTGAAGCAGTTCTTCGGCAAGGAGCCGCACAAGGGCGTCAACCCGGATGAGGTCGTCGCGCTCGGCGCCGCCATCCAGGCCGGCGTGCTGCAGGGCGACGTGAAGGACGTGCTGTTGCTCGACGTGACCCCGCTGTCGCTCGGCATCGAGACGCTAGGCGGCGTGTTCACCAGGCTGATCGAACGCAACACCACGATCCCGACCAAGAAGAGCCAGGTATTCTCGACGGCCGAGGATTCGCAGTCGGCGGTCACCATCCGCGTCTTCCAGGGCGAGCGCGAGATGGCGGCCGACAACAAGCTGCTCGGCCAGTTCGACCTGGTCGGCATTCCGCCCGCTCCGCGCGGCGTGCCGCAGATCGAGGTCACCTTCGACATCGACGCCAACGGCATCGTCAACGTCTCGGCCAAGGACAAGGGCACCGGCAAGGAGCACCAGATCCGCATCCAGGCTTCGGGCGGTCTGTCCGATGCCGACATCGAGAAGATGGTGAAGGACGCCGAGGCAAATGCCGAGGCCGACAAGAAGCGCCGCGCCCTCGTCGAGGCCCGCAACCAGGCCGAATCGCTGGTGCACTCGTCCGAGAAGTCGCTCAAGGATTATGGCGACAAGGTCTCGGAGGCCGACCGCACCGCGATCGCCGACGCGATTGCGGCGCTGAGAACCGCAGCCGAAGGCGATGACGTGGCCGATATCGAGGCCAAGTCGCAGTCGCTCGCCGAAGCTTCGATGAAGCTTGGCCAGGCCATGTACGAGGCCTCGCAGAAGGAAGCGGCCGAAGCCGACGCCAAGGCGGACGCCGCCAAGGATTCGGACGTGGTCGACGCCGACTTCGAGGAAATCGACGAAGACGACGACAAGAAGAAGTCGGCCTGAGCCGGCTGACGGCCAAATAATGCGAAAAGCCCGGCGCAAGGCCGGGCTTTTTTGCAACCTTCACCGAAAAAGTGCGGACCTGGCCCAAAAATTGACGGAAAAACACCGGTGAGCCCGGCTCGGCTCTGGCATCCGGGCAACATCGCTCCTAAATCGAACAACGTGCCGGCGACGACGCGACAATGCTTGAAGACATTGAGCATCCGGACAGCGGGAAAAAATGAAAGCTGATTTCTACGAAACGCTGGGCGTGCAAAAAGGCGCCGACGACAAGGAGCTGAAGAGCGCTTTCCGCAAGCTCGCCATGCAGTTCCATCCCGACCGCAACCCCGGCGACCATGCCTGCGAGCACAAGTTCAAGGAAATCAACGAAGCCTACGAGACGCTGAAGGACCCGCAGAAGCGCGCGGCCTACGACCGTTTCGGCCACGCCGCCTTCGAGCAGGGCGGCATGAACGGCGCCGCGCACGGCTTCGGTGCCGGCGGCTTCGCCGACATCTTCGAAGACATTTTCGGCGACATGATGGGTGGCCGCCAGCGCCGCTCGTCGGGCGGCCGCGAGCGCGGGGCCGACCTGCGCTACAACATGGAAATCTCGCTGGAAGAGGCGTTTTTGGGCAAGACGGCGCAGATCCGCGTGCCGGCATCGATTTCCTGTTCGGAATGCTCCGGCAGCGGCGCCAAGCCCGGCACGCAGCCGGTCACCTGCGCGATGTGCCACGGCCATGGCAAGGTGCGGGCAACGCAAGGCTTCTTCTCGATCGAGCGCACCTGCCCGCAATGCCAGGGGCGCGGCCAGACGATCAAGGACCCCTGCCCGAAATGCGCCGGCCAGGGCCGCGTCACCGAGGAGCGTTCGCTGTCGGTCAACATCCCGGCCGGCATCGAGGACGGAACCCGCATCCGGCTTGCCAATGAGGGCGAGGCCGGCCTGCGCGGCGGCCCCTCGGGCGACCTCTACATCTTCCTTGCCGTCAAGCCGCACGAATTCTTCCAGCGCGACGGCGCCGACCTCTACTGCAAGGTGCCGATCTCGATGACGACCGCCGCCCTCGGCGGCTCGTTCGAGGTCACCACGCTCGACGGCACGCAGACCAAGGTGAAAGTGCCGGAAGGCACCCAGAACGGCCGCCAGTTCCGGCTGAAAGGCAAGGGCATGCCGGTGCTGCGGCAGCCCAATGTCGGCGATCTCTACATCCAGACCGCGGTCGAGACGCCGCAGAACCTGTCGCGGCGCCAGCGCGAGCTCCTGGAAGAGTTCGAGCAGCTCTCCTCGAAGGACAATTCGCCCCAGTCGAGCGGCTTCTTCGCCCGCATGAAGGACTTTTTCGAATCCTTCGGCGAACCCTGAGTGGGATGCGGCAGGGGTTGACGCGCTGCCTCAACGTCATCAACATCTTATGCCAGATCTTGCCTTGCCTTGTTCCACCTAGCTGCTAAGTAGCGAGTCGGGGAGCGTTGAGGAGAGCTCGCATGGCACGTGGTCCCGGGTTGCGCAAAGCGCTGACGGAAAAATTCGACGACGAGCTGAAGTTCTTCAAAGGCTGGATCGACAAGCCGAAAGCTGTCGGCTCGATCGTTCCCACCAGTTCCGTCACCGCCCGCAAGATGGCCTCGATCGTCAACCCGAAATCGGGCCTGCCGGTGCTGGAGGTCGGCCCCGGCACCGGCGTCATCACCCGTGCCATCCTGGCCCAGGGCGTGAAGCCGGAGAACCTCTACGCGATCGAATACTCGACCGATTTCGTGCGCCATCTGCGCCGGCTCTATCCGCGCGTCAACGTCATCGAGGGCGACGCCTTCAACCTCGACGCAACACTCGGCGACAAGCGCGACTTGGTGTTCGATTCGGTCGTCTCCGGCGTGCCGCTGCTCAATTTCCCGGTCGCCCAGCGCATCGCCTACATCGAAAGCCTGCTCGACCGCATTCCCGTCGGCCGGCCGATCGTGCAGCTGACCTACGGCCCGCTCTCGCCGATTCCGCCCGGCCGCGGCGACTACACGGTCAAGCATTTCGATTTCATCATCCGCAACATTCCGCCGACGCAGCTGTGGATCTACCGGCGCGAGGCATGTTGACCGAAAGCGCTTGGCCATCGAAAGCGCTTGGGGATTGATCGCTCTTCGGCCTATACGTCGTTCGACAGGTGGCCGATGGCAGTAATCCCAAGAATCCTCGTCTTCGCAGGCTCGGTCCGCACCGGCGCTTTCAGCGGCCGGACGGCCGATGTGGCGCAAAAGGAACTCGCCATGCAGGGTGCGGAGGTGACCCGCATCTCGCTCGGCGACTATCCGCTGCCGATCATGGACGAGGATCTTGAGAAGGACAAAGGCATTCCCGAGAATGCCGTGAAGCTCGGGCATCAGATATCCGCCCATGACGGGCTGCTGATCGCGACGCCTGAATATAACGGCTCGATCCCGCCGCTCTTGAAGAATTCCATCGACTGGGTGAGCCGGCTCCGGCGCGACGGCAGCCGCTCGTTCAGGCCGCTTTACGGCAAGCCCGTCGCGCTCTGCTCCTCCTCCGAGGGCAAGTTTGCCGGCATACGCTGCATCAACCATCTGCGCGCGGTGCTGGTGCGCTGCCAGATGGAAGTGATCACGCCGGAATGCTCGGTTTCCGGCGCCGATGAAGCCTTCGCCGAGGACGGACAATTCCGCGACGCCAGACTGCATCAATCGAT
This sequence comes from Mesorhizobium sp. WSM3873, assembly GCF_001672445.1. Taxonomy (NCBI): domain Bacteria; kingdom Pseudomonadati; phylum Pseudomonadota; class Alphaproteobacteria; order Hyphomicrobiales; family Phyllobacteriaceae; genus Mesorhizobium; species Mesorhizobium sp. WSM3873. The sequence continues at coordinate 182,534 of NZ_LYTM01000055.1, forward strand.
GGAGCGCCTATGCCGTACACTGATCGAAACCTCGCGCATGCTGTCCGTGAGGATCGAGGTCTGATGCATCCGGTCGAGACCATGCGCGACAGGCTGATCGTCGGCCTCGACGTGCCGACGCTGAAAGAAGCCGAACAGACGGTGCGCGAGCTCGAAGGCAGCGTCTCTTTCTACAAGATCGGCTATCAGCTCGCCTTTGCCGGCGGGCTCGATTTCGCGCGCGAGCTCGCCAGCGGCGGCACCAAGGTCTTCCTCGACATGAAGCTGCTCGATATCGACAACACGGTGGCCAAGGGGGTCGAGAATATCGTCAGGATGGGGATCTCGATGCTGACGCTGCATGCCTATCCCAAGGCTATGCAGGCGGCGGTGGAAGCAGCCAAAGGCAGCGATCTCTGCCTGCTCGCGGTGACCGTGCTGACCTCGATGGACGAGCAGGACATGATCGATGCCGGTTATGAATACGATCCGCACACGCTGGTGCTGCGGCGCGCCGAACAGGCGCTGCATGCCGGCATGGGCGGCATCGTCTGCTCGGCCGAGGAAGCCGAAACCGTGCGCCGGATCGTCGGTCCCGACATGGCCGTGGTCACGCCGGGTATACGGCCGAGCGGCAGCGCCCATGGCGACCAGAAGCGTGTGGTGACGCCGGCGCAGGCGATCCGCAACGGCTCCAGCCACCTTGTCGTCGGCCGGCCGATCGTCAAGGCGCCGGATCGGCGGGCGGCGGCCGAGGCTATCTTGGCCGAAATGTGCTCGGCATAAGGCCGATCCCGTTTGCGAACCGAAACAGGAGAAAATGATGCCAAAGGGATATTGGGTTGCCCGCGTCGATGTGCGCGACCCGGAAGGCTACAAGGACTATGTCGCCGCCGCCAAACCGGCTTTCGAGCGCTTCGGCGCGAAATTCCTGGCGCGTGGCGGCGAGCATGAGAAAGCCGAGGGGCCCGGCCGCGCGCGCAACGTGATCATCGAGTTCCAATCGCTTGCCGCCGCGCATGACTGCTACCACTCGCCGGAATATCAGCGCGCCGTCGCCATTCGCCAGAAAGTGGCCGATGGCGAGATCGTGCTGGTCGAGGGCGTTTAGTTCGTCTGAATCGTCCTGCCTTGACATGATCATGGAAGGCGGTGGCGCAGAATAAAGATTTGCAGCGATCCTTCGCCGGCGTCTCAAAGCCGCTCCGCTGCCGCAGACCGGTCCAATCCCTAAGCTTATGCCCTCAGCCGGCTGGTCGCCGTCTCCGCCATCGCATCCGCCAGGCTCATGCCCCATTGCCTGCGGCAATAGTCGCGGAAATCGAAGCAGGGCAGGCCGGGACAGACTTCGAACTCGATGAGATGGATGGTGTCGTCGGCCTCGACCCTGAAATCGACCGAGAAGACGTCCTTCAGGCCAAGCCCGGCGATCAGCTCCTGCGCGATGGCGCGGATCGCGCGATCGGCCGCCGGCTGGCTGGCGGCGACCTGCTCGAGTTCCGGCTCGGCATAGGTGCCTGCGTCCCTGGCGGCTTGGCCGCTATCGCCGTAGAGCGCCATAGAGTCGGCCATGGTCTGGAAGTCGCCGCCGGACTCGACGAAGGCGATGCCGAGCGCCTCGACGCCGGTATCCGGCTTCAGACCGAGGAAGCTTGCCCGCACATTGCGGCCGGCGACATAAGGCTGGACGACGACATCGTCGCGATAATGCGCAAAGACCCGCCGGCTGAGCTCCAGCGCATGACCAAGATCGCGACAGCGCGAATCCGGCCAAATGCCGATCTTGGCGCCGAGCCGGTTTGGTTTGACGAACCAGCCGGCGGACGAGGCCGGCGGCTCGACCAGCCATTTCCCATTTCGGGCCAGCCCGGCCGGCGGCACCGGCGGGCCAAGCGCGCCGAGCACGGCGCCGGAGCGGAACTTGTCCTGGCAGAGCGCGAACAGCGAATCGTCGGCGCCGATCGTCCTCAGTCCATTCAGCCTTGCCAGCGCAGGCGAAGCGCCGCCACGGAAATAGGCGATGCCGTCGGTCAACGTCCAGACCAGGGTTTTGACGGGATCGGCGTTCGCCAAGACGGTCGCGGCGTCGTCCAGCTCGACGGCCATCAAGGTGAGGCCGCGCGTTTCGCAAGCGGCGGCGAGCTGGCCGAATTCGGGCGCGAGGTCGGTCGACTGCGCCAGATAGGACGATATCTCGGTTGCGCGTTCCGTCGGGTAGCCGTCGGCGACCAGCCGGTCGAAGCAAGCCTTCTCCGGCTCGTGGACAAGGATCAGCGTCGGGCCGTTGCTCGGCATGGAAGCTCCCAGAAAAGTCTGGTGCTACCATCGCATGGCGGTTGCAATCGGCTTTCAGGAAACCGACCTGAGCGAGCGATAATGCGCAAGCCGCTCAGGCGATCAGCACGCGCGGCTCGAAGCGGCCCCGGACCGGAATGTCGAGCAGGAAGGTCATGCCGGCCTGAGGATCGAGCTTGCGCTGCTTGTCGTCCTTGCCTTTCCATGCCGATGTCACCGCAAGGCGGTCGGCGTTCGGCCCGACAAAGGCGGGGCAGGAAGGCTGGGTTACCGGCATCGGGATTTCGCGCAGCAGCATGCCGTCCGGCGAATACGCCTTCACCGCCTTGCCGCCCCAGACGGCGTTCCACAGCACCCCGTCGCGGTCGACGACCGAGCCGTCGACATAGCCTTTTTGCGAACGATGATCGACGAAGATGTTCGGCTCGCCCGTCGGCAGGCCGGTCGCCGGATCGCAAGCGACGCGCATCAGAAGCCCGGTCGCGGTGTCGGTGTAATAGGCGATCGTCCCGTCGTCGGAAAAGCAGATCGAGTTGGACACGGTAATGTCGGAGAACAGTCGGCGAAGCTCGCCCTTGAAGAACCAGTAGATCGCGCCGGCGCCCTTGCCCTCGTCCTTGCCCATCGTGCCGGTCCACAACGCGCCGCAGGGATGGACGCGGGAATCGTTGGAGCGGGTCAGCGGATTGTCAGCTTCGATCGGCGTGTGCAGCGTCAACTTGCCGGTCGCCACATCGCGGACCTGCAGGCCGATCTCGGTGGCGATCAGCTGGCGGGCATCGTCGATGACGGCTATGGCGCTGGCCATCACGCCGAGATCATGGATTTTCAGCGCGCCGGCGAGCGGCTTTTCCAGAAGCTTGCCATCGACGATGTCGAACCAGAACAGCGTGTCGGTGCCGGGATCGTAGCTCGGTCCCTCCCCCAACTGGCAAATGTGATCGCTGAAGACCGAAACGCTGTCCATCAAATCCCTCCGAAGGCTTCGTCCCAGGCCGCGACCGCGGCGCGGGCGCGCTCAGCCACTTCATCGACGCTGGCGCCCGGCTTATAGAGGCTCGACCCCAAGCCGAAGACGCTGACGCCGACGGCTTTGTAGCCGGCAAAATCCTTGTCCGAAACGCCGCCGACGGCGCCGATCAGCGCCGTTGCCGGCAGCACGGCGCGGATCGCCGAAATGCCGCCGGCGCCGAGCACGCTTGCCGGGAAGAATTTAAGCGCCGAAGCACCGAGCCTGATCGCCTGGAAGGCTTCGGTGGGCGTGAACACGCCCGGCATCGTCACCATGCCGTACTGCATGGCGCGGCCCATGACATCGGCATCGATGTTGGGGCTGACCAGCAGCCGGCCGCCGGCCTTGTGCAAGGCATCGACATCGGCCGCCGTCAGCACCGTGCCGGCGCCGACCAGTGCGGTTTCGGGGAGGACTTCCGCGATCCTGGTGATCGACGAAAACGGTTCCGGCGAATTGAGCGGCACCTCGATCGCCTCGATGCCGGCGTCGAAGATCGCCTGGCCTATTGAGATCGCCTCTGTCGGCTTGAGGCCACGCAAGATGGCGACCAGCCCGCGTTTCAGTTTGGGAAAGGGTGCTGTCTGCGTCACGCGTCGCCTCCGATCATGCGGTTCTCGCGCGCGGCTTCGACAAGGCCGGCGCGCACCGCTTCATCCGCATCGACGACGCGAAAAGCAAGACCGGCGAAGCCAAGAGCGGCGCCATAGAGCGAAGCCAGCGCGCCGGAAGCGATCAGCACGACGGGCGCTTCACCGACGCCGTAGCGCCGCTTCGCCGAAGCGATTTCTCCGCCGATGAGCAACCCGGACAGACAGGCCGCCGCCTCGTCGGATTTCAAATCCTGCAGCAACCCGGCGGCGCGGATCGCAAACAGCTTTGACGTGACGTCGCCGCCTTCGCCCAGCGCCCGCTCGCACCACTGGCGGAAGAACGGACCATCCGCCGTGACCGGTGCCGGATGTTCCCCCAGCGAATGTTTCAGGATCGAATGCGCGGCCAATACCGAAAACAACTCGCCGGTCGGCCAGGTGCCGAAGCCGGCGACCGCGCCGTCCTCGACCACGACCCATTTGGAATGGGTGCCCGGCATGCAGACGATGTGGCGCCCCGTTGCCGGCAGATTCGCGCCGGCAAGTTGCGTTTCCTCGCCGCGCATGACATCCGGGGCGTCGGCGAGGCGCTGGGCGAGGCCGGGCACGATACGGATGTCGCGGCGCTCGCCTTCGATGCGGACGGCCCCTGCCAAGATGGCGCCGATTGGGGCAGGCACGGTCACGTAGGGCGCCTCGATCCAGCCCTGGCGGGAACCCGCCATGCCGCAGATGATGACGGGCAGGGACTCCGGCGCGCCCATGGCGGCGAGATGGCCTTCCAGCACCGTCGCAAAACTCTTTTCGCGCGCGGTGATCAGGCCGTCGTCGCCGCGCCGCTCGGCGAGCAGCTGACCCGCGCCGTCGAGCAGCCAGGCCCTGAGCCTGGTCGTGCCCCAGTCGAGGGCGGCGACCGCAGGCGCGCCGCTCACAGCACGCCTCCGTCGACGATCAGCATCTGCGCCGTCAGCATGCGCGAGGCGTCAGACGCCAGGAACAGCACCGTGCCGACAATGTCGTCGGGCTGCATGGACTGCTTGATGCATTGCTTGGCGACATGGGCGGCAAGCGCCTCCTCGGTGACCCAAAGCTCGCGCTGGCGTTCGGTGATCACCCAGCCGGGCGCAACCGCGTTGACGCGGATACCGTCGGCGCCGAGCTTGCCGGCAAGGCCTTTGGTGAGACCGAGGATACCGGCCTTGGCGGCGGTGTAAGCCGGCAGATCGGGATGGTTGATAAGATAGGACGTGGAGCTGAAATTGATGATCGAGCCGCCGCCGGCGCGCTTCATGCCCGGCGCCACCGCCTGGGCGGTGAAGAAATGCGGCCGCAGGTTGATGGCCAGGTTGTTGTCCCAGAACTCGACCGTGACATCCTTCACCTCATGGCGATCGTCGAGCGCGGCGTTGTTGACCAGCGCCGTGACATCGCCATGCGCTTTCGCCGCCTCCGCTGCCGCGGCGCGCAGCGCCTCGACGTCGCGCAGATCGGTCTTGAGATAGAGCGGACGCTGGCCAAGCTCCTTTTCCAGACGGTCGGCCAGCGCCGTGCTGGGCTTGTCGGCGATGTCGATGAAGGCGACCTTGGCGCCTTGCCGCATGAAGCCCTCGGTCAGCGCCGCGCCGATGCCGGAACCGCCGCCGGTGATCAACACCGAGGCGCCGTCGAGGTCGGCGAAACGCGCCGATGGCATCATAATTTCTGTCTCCCTTTGGCCGGCGCGCATCCTAGCCATGCCGGCCTCGGGAGCAAGGGTGAAAAGGCGATTTCGGCGGCAATATGTCTGACAAAATAGCAGCCGCGCTTCCGCGAGGCGCGGACGGGTGGGCTTGGATCGCGGGTTGGCTTGATCAGATCGCCTTGGCGCGGAGCGCGCCGCGATAGGAATCGCGCAGATAGCCAAGCGTGGCGTCGGCATCGACAGGCTTGCCGAACAGGTACCCTTGGCCACCCGCGCAGCCGAACTGGACGAGGCGGTCGGCCTGCGCTTCCTCCTCGATGCCTTCGGCCACAACGTCCATGCCGAGTCCTTCGCACATGGCGAGAATGGCACGGATGATGTGTTCCGAGGGGCGGTCGTCGAGGATCGAGGAAACGAAGGCGCGATCGATCTTCAGCTTGTCGAAATGGAATTCGCGCAGGCGCCCGAGCGAGGACTGGCCGGTGCCGAAATCGTCGAGCGAGACGCGGATGCCGACGCGGCGCAGATCCTCGACGATCTTCTCGGCCGAAGCCGGGTCGGTCATCAGGCCGGTTTCGGTGATCTCGATCTCCAGCCGGCGCGGATCGAAGCCGGTGCGGTCGAGGATCGCCAGGATATGCAGGCCGGTGTTCTGGTCGACAAGCTGCGAGGGCGACAGGTTGAAGGACAAAAACAGGTCCTTCGGCCAGTTGCGCGCCGCCTCGGTCGCCTTGCGCAGCACCAGCTGCGACAGTGGGCCGATGATGCCGCGCTCCTCGGCGATGGGAATGAACACGCTCGGCGGCACCATGCCGAGATCGCGGTCGGTCCAGCGAGCCAGCGTCTCGAAGCCGATGGTGCGGCGACTGGTGAGGTCGACGATCGGCTGGAAATGCGGCTCGACCTCGCCGGCCGAGACGGCGCGGCGCAGTGCCTGCTCGATGCGGGTGACGCGCTTGGCGGCCTCCTCCATCTCGCGTGTGTAGACGACGACGCGGCCGCGGCCCGAGCGCTTGGCGTGGTAGAGCGCGGTCTCGGCCTTGTTGATCAGGATCTCTGTGGTCTCGTCGCCGGAATAAAACAGCGAGCAGCCGACCGAAGCCGACAATCTGGCGGTGCGCTCGCCGACATCATAGGGCGCCGACAGGATCTCGATCAGCATGCGCGATTTTTCGGCGGCCTGCTCCTCGCTGAACACCATCGGGTAGAGGAAGGCGAACTCGTCGGCGCCGATGCGACAGACGGTCGAATAGCCATCCATCGACGCACGCAAGCGCATAGCCACCTGGATCAGGATGTCGTCGCCGGCCTTGTGGCCGAACAGGTCGTTGATGGGTTTGAAGCCATCGAGATCGAGAATGCCGACGGTGAAGGGCGCGGGATCGTCGGCGCGGTCGCTGATCAGGCGATCGACCTTGTCGTAAAAGCGACGATGGTTGCCAAGTCCGGTCAGCGGATCGGTGAAGGCCAGATCCGCGTTTTCCCTGCCTGGCTGCCCGGTGCCAAACGTCGTTTGCATCATGTTCCTGTTCTGACGGGGGAATTTGTGACCAGACTGGCAGCAAAGCGTTTAGGAAAGGTATCGGAAAATCGATTTTCTGAAGATGCGGAAAAGGGTCTTGGCGCCACGCCTGGCGGTCCAGGGTCTTTGGCGGTGGAGGCTTAAACCGGGCATTAACAGCTTCAATAAATAGTAAAGCGGCCCGGAGACGCCGGCATTGGCGCGGCTGGTCGGCTGGGCTCGGGCACCGGAGACAGGCATGCCGCACGAGGTCCGCAACGAGCCGGCGATCGCCGTGCTCCTGCCCTGCTACAATGAGGAGCTGACGATCGGTGAGGTCGTGCGGCGCTTCCGCGAGACGCTGCCCTCCGCGAGGATCTATGTCTACGACAACAATTCGAAGGACCTGACCGCGCTCAGGGCCCGCGCGGCCGGCGCGGTCGTCGTGCGCGAACCGCGCCAGGGCAAGGGCAATGTCGTGCGCCGCATGTTCGCCGACATCGACGCCGACATCTATGTGATGGCGGACGGCGACTGCACCTACGCGCCGGAAGATGCGCCGCAGCTGATCAACACGCTTTTGACCGAGCGCTCGGACATGGTGGTGGGCACCCGGCGCGGCGTCACCGACGACGCCGGCCGCTCCGGCCACGCCTTCGGCAACCGCATCTTCAACCGGCTCTACAAGGGCCTGTTCGGCGCCGATTTCACCGATATCTTTTCCGGCTACCGGGTCTTTTCGCGGCGCTTCGTCAAGAGCTTCCCGGCGGTTTCCGGCGGCTTCGAGATCGAGACCGAGATGTCGGTCCATGCCTCGCAGCTCAAGCTGCCGGTGAACGAGATGGCGCTCGACTACGGCCGCCGCCCGGAAGGCTCATCGTCGAAGCTGTCGACTTTCCGCGACGGCGCCAGGATCCTGTGGATGTTCGCCATGCTGGTGAAGGAGACGCAGCCGCTGCGTTTCTTCGGCACGTTTGCCCTGTTCTTCCTGGCGGCCAGCATCGGGCTGATGATCCCGGTGCTGATCGAGTTCGCCGAGACAGGACTTGTTCCGCGCATGCCGACCTGGGTGCTGTCCGTTGGCCTGCTCCTCTTGTCCATGCTGGCGATGGTCACCGGGCTGATCCTCGATTCGGTGTCGCGCGGCCGGGCCGAACAGAAGCGCATCTTCTATCTTTCCATCCCTGCCGGCCGCATCGAGCGACGCGCGGGCTTCAACGGCGAGGCCTCCCCGAAGAGGGAGCCGGGCAAGGCCTCGCGAGCCGCCTGATGGTCCGGCTTGGCCGCTTCGTGCTTGCCGGCGGCATCGGCTTCGTTGCCGATGCGGCCGCGCTCTGGCTGCTGCTTTCCGTCACGCCGCTCGGGCCGCTGGCCGCGCGCGTGCTGTCGATCGGCTTCGCGCTCACCGTCACCTGGCAGATCAACCGGCATTTGACCTTTGCGCCGTCGAGCCGAGGCATCGCGCAGGAGGGCGCGCGCTACGGCGGCGTCGGCGTCGCCACCAGCATCGTCAATTATCTCATCTATTGTGCCCTTCTGTTCGCGCTGCCCTCCCTGGCGCCGCTGGCAGCGCTGACGGTCGCCTCGCTGGTCGCGATGGCGCTGTCCTTCGTCGGCTATTCCCGGCTGGTCTTCGACCGATAATCTCTGGCCGATTGGCAGAAGCCGCCGATTTCCCTATATCGGCGACAGAGATTGCCGGAGACCCGAGATGCCGTTGAAAATCGCCGTCCAGATGGACCATGTCTCGACGGTGTCGATCGCCGGCGACACCACGTTCGCGCTGTCGTTGGAAGCGCAGCGGCGCGGCCACCAGCTTTTCCACTACACGCCCGACCGGCTGTCGATGCGGGGCGGCAAGGTGTTCGCGCGCGCCGAGGAGATGCAGGTGCGCGACGAGAAGGGCAGCCATTATTCGCTGGGCGAGCCGGTGCGCACCGATCTGTCGGAGATGGACGTGGTGCTGCTGAGGCAGGACCCGCCCTTCGACATGAACTACATCACCACAACCCACATTCTGGAACGCATCCATCCGAAGACGCTGGTGGTCAACAACCCGGCCTGGGTGCGCAACAGCCCGGAAAAGATCTTCGTCACCGAATTCCCGGACCTGATGCCGGAAACGCTGATCACCAAGGACCCGCAGGAGGTGGCCGCCTTCCGCAAGGAGTTCGGCGACATCATCGTCAAGCCGCTCTACGGCAATGGCGGGGCGGGCATCTTCCATCTGCACGAGGCCGACCGCAACCTTGCCTCGCTGCTCGAAATGTTCGGCCAGCTGTTCCGCGAGCCCTATATCGTGCAGCGCTATCTCAAGGACGTGCGCAAGGGCGACAAGCGCATCATCCTGATCGACGGCGAGCCGGTGGGCGCCATCAACCGCGTGCCGGCCGAGCACGATTCGCGCTCCAACATGCATGTCGGCGGCCGCGCCGAGAAGACCGAGCTGACGGAGCGCGAACGCGAGATTTGCGCCCGCATCGGGCCAGCGCTCAGGGAACGCGGCTTCATCCTCGTCGGCATCGATGTGATCGGCGACTACATGACCGAGATCAACGTCACCTCGCCGACCGGCGTGCGCGAGGTGCGGCGCTTCGGCGGCGCGGACATTGCTGCCCTGTTCTGGGACTGCGTGGAAGGAAAGCGGAAGTAGCGCCCCTCAGGTGCCCCTGAGCGGGACCGTATGTTCCGGTAATGTTCTTGCTTAAGCCGCAAATCTGTGGTTGTCTAAACCAAACTCGCTCGCCGCCTGATCGCAGGACCTGCGAGCGAGCCGGTATCCGGGGGCTTGAGACAAGATGGTAGCGCGGGTTCGCACGGTGGCTTTCCAGGGCATCGAGGCCGTGCCGGTCGATGTCCAGGTGATGATCGCGCCGGGCAAGGTCGGGATGCAGATCGTCGGTTTGCCGGACAAGGCGGTGGCAGAGAGCCGGGAACGCGTGCAGGCCGCGCTTCATGCCTCCGGCCTGTCGATGCCGTCGAAGAAGGTGACGGTGAATCTCGCGCCGGCGGACCTGCCCAAGGAAGGCAGCCACTACGACCTGCCGATCGCGCTCGGATTGATGGCCGCGCTCGGCGCCATTCCTGGCGATATGCTGGCCGGCTATGTCGTGCTCGGCGAATTGTCGCTCGACGGCACCATTGCCGCTGTCGCCGGCGCGCTGCCGGCGGCGATCGGCGCCAACGCCGAAGGCAAAGGCCTGATCTGTCCGTTCGCCTGCGGGCCGGAGGCAGCCTGGGCCGGCAAGGATTTCGATATCCTGGCGCCGCGCAGCCTGATCGCCATCGCCAACCATTTTCGCGGCACCCAGGTGCTGTCGCGTCCCGAGGCCGGCATCCAGGTCGCCGCGCGCGATCTGCCGGACCTTGCCGACATCAAGGGCCAGGAAAGCGCCAAGCGGGCGCTGGAAGTGGCGGCGGCGGGCGGCCACAATCTCCTGATGGTCGGACCGCCGGGCTCGGGCAAGTCGATGCTGGCGCAAAGGCTGCCCTCGATCTTGCCGCCGCTGGCGCCGAAGGAGCTGCTCGAAGTCTCGATGATCGCGTCGGTGGCGGGCGAGCTCGGCGAAGGCAAGCTGACAGACCGACGGCCGTTCCGCGCGCCACATCATTCGGCGTCGATGGCGGCGATGGTGGGCGGCGGCTTGCGCGTGCGGCCGGGCGAAGTGTCGCTTGCGCATCACGGCGTGCTGTTCCTCGACGAGTTCCCGGAATTCACGCCGCAGACGCTCGATGCGCTGCGCCAGCCGCTGGAGACCGGCGACTGCGTGATCGCGCGCGCCAACCACCGCGTCACCTATCCGGCGCGCATCCAACTGGTGGCGGCGATGAACCCGTGCCGCTGCGGCATGTCGGGCGAGCCGGGCTATCGCTGCCTGCGCGGCGAGCGCTGCCGCACCGAATACCAGGCGCGCATTTCCGGCCCGCTGCTCGACCGCATCGATCTCAGGATCGAAGTGCCGGCAGTCTCGGCAAGCGACCTGATCCGGCCGGACAAGGCCGAGACCAGCGCCGCGGTGGCGCAGCGCGTGGCGCGCGCCCGGGCCATGCAGCGCGAGCGGCTGGAAAGGCTGGGTGCGGCGGCCACCACCAACGCGCACTGCCCGCCTTCGGTCATCGAGGCGATCGCCAGGCCCGACGCCGCCGGGCTGACGCTGCTCAAGGACGCCAGCGAAAAGCTCGCCTTCTCGGCGCGAGCCTATCACCGCGTGCTGAAGGTCGCGCGGACGCTCGCCGATCTCGACGCCAGCGAAACCGTCGGCCGCATCCATCTCGCCGAGGCGATCTCCTACCGCATGAGCGCGGAGCGCATGGCGCAGGCGGCGTAAGGTCCCTGGCGAGCTTCGCTGCAGCGAATCCCGGACCTGGATCTCCGAGCACACCTTGTGGCGCAGCCAGTTGGCGATGTGCTGCGAGGAGATGCGCAGCGTGGATGGGCTGTCGCAGGACGTCTGCCAGACGTCCCTTTAGAGCGTTCGGGCCTTCGAAGCGTTCAGGAAAGATCGGAGTGTCGCGAAATTCGGACTCGCGCGACACCCAGGCTCAGGCATTTGTCGCGGCAGTTGGAGCGCCGCGGGCCTTCAGCTCAATGGCCGACCCGATACACGCGCCCCGTCTGCACGCCTTCAATGCTGCGTTTGTAGGCCATTGCGACACGCGTTCCCGAGACGCTTTCATAACCGGGGAAGAACGGACCAAAGCGGTCCATCGATTCCGTTAGCATCGTCGGGCTGACTGCATTGATGCGGATGCCTCTGGAGAAATCGCAGGCGGCGGCACGCACGAACCCCTCGATCCCGGCATTGGAGCTTGCGGCATTGGAGCCTTGCGCAATCGGATCATCGACGGCGATGCCGGAGGTCAGCGTGATCGACCCTCCGTCCGCAAGGTAATGCTGACCAACCAGCGCAACACGCACCTGACTGAGCAGCTTGTCCTGCAAGCCTGTGTGGAACTCGGCCGCCGTCATTTTTTCGATCGGCGCCAGGATGACATTGCCTGCGGCAACAGTGATGGCGTCAACTCGTCCGATTTTCCTGAACAGCGCATCCACGCTCTCATCATCAGCGATGTCGACCTGGTGATCACCCTGGGTGCGACCGACACGAATGATGTCGTGCCTGCCATCGCGCGCAAGCTCTTCCACCACGAAGCGACCGACATCGCCACTGGCGCCGATTACAACGATCCTCATAGAACATTCCTTTTTAATTTCAGGCTGAAGCGTTGCTACTATTCACCGAACCATTGCGGTGATAAATGCGCCACAACTTCGTTGTTTGCGAACTGGTGGTTAGCAATATGGATAGACTACGGGCCATGGAAACCTTCGTTGCCGTCGTGGAAGGAGGCAACTTCACCGAGGCTGCGCAGCGGCTCGAAATGTCGGCCGTCATGGTTGGAAAATATGTGCGTCAGCTTGAAGAAAGCCTCGGCGCGCGCTTGCTTGAGCGCACCACACGACGCCAGGGACTGACGGATGCCGGTCGTGTTTATTACGAAGATTCAAAGCGCGCGCTCGAATACATACGCGTGGCCGAAACGTCGATCGAACGACTGCGCGCATCGCCATCGGGCACGTTGCGTGTCAGTGCTCCGATCACCTTTGGCGCATGCGTCATCGCTCCCCTGATCGCGACGTTCCAGCGGACCTATCCGCTTGTGCATATTGAGATGGAACTAAGCAATCGCGTCGTCGATCTTATCGACGAGGGATTTGATATGGCCATCCGCATCGGCGATCTGGGTGATGTCGACCTCATAGCAAAACCGTTGACGATGTATCGCATGGTGATCTGTGCGTCGCCGGACTATCTGGTCCGATATGGCTATCCGCAGACCCCGCACGATCTCGGCGCGCATCACTGCCTCTCTCATACGGTATGGAACAGCCGCAATGCCTGGAAACTGAAAGGCTGGGATGAGGTGCAGCCACCGATCGCACCGTCTTTCACATGCAACGATGGCAACGGATTGCGCATGGCTGCGCTGGCCGGTGCGGGATTGTTACTGCAGCCCGAAGTTCTGGTGGCCCAGGATATGGCGAGCGGGGCGCTGGTTTCAGTCCTACAAGCCTATTTGCCCGAACCGCGCCCTGTCCATATCGTGCATCGACCGGATCGACGACCGCTCCCAAAGCTTACTCGTTTCATTGGGCATTTGCTCGCGCATGTCAGGGAGCGGGAGGCATACTAGCTCATTTCATGGCGGATGGGTCTGAAGTCCGCAATTGGCGTAAAGCGGAAGAGGCTAGCACCAGACCAATTTGCGCCGGTCCCGGCTCCGTCTCATCATTGTGGGGCGAGGGCAATGGAGGAGCAGCCGATGCAACCCATCAGGAAGAAGCGCGCTACCCCGCCCGGTCCTGCGCCTTCAGCTCCAATCTGCGCGCATGCAGCACCGGCTCGGTGTAGCCGTTGGGCTGAACGGTCCCCTTGAATACCAGGTCGCAGGCGGCCTGGAAGGCGATCGACTTGTCGAAATCCGGCGCCATCGGCCGGTAGAACGGGTCGCCGACATTCTGGCGATCGACGATCGCTGCCATGCGCTGCAGCGAATCCCGGACCTGGATCTCCGAGCACACCTTGTGGCGCAGCCAGTTGGCGATGTGCTGCGAGGAAATGCGCAGCGTGGCGCGGTCTTCCATCAGGCCGACATCGTTGATATCGGGCACTTTCGAGCAGCCGACACCCTGATCGATCCAGCGCACGACATAGCCGAGAATGCCTTGCGCGTTGTTGTCGAGCTCGCGCTGGATCTCGTCCGGGGTCCAGTTCGGCCGCACCGCCACGGGCACCGACAGGATGTCGTCGAGCCTGGCCTTCGGCCGGCTCCTCAGCGCAGCCTGCACGGCGTGCACATCCACTTTATGATAGTGCGTGGCGTGCAGCGTCGCCGCGGTCGGCGAGGGCACCCAGGCGGTGTTGGCGCCGGCCTTGGGGTGCGCGATCTTTTGCTCGAGCATCGCCGCCATCAAATCCGGCATCGCCCACATGCCCTTGCCGATCTGGGCGTGGCCGGCGAGCCCGCATTCCAGGCCCGTATCGACGTTCCACGCCTCATAGGCGGAAATCCAGGCCGCCTGCTTCATGTCGCCCTTGCGGATCATCGGGCCGGCTTCCATCGAGGTGTGGATCTCGTCGCCGGTGCGGTCGAGGAAGCCGGTGTTGATGAACACGACGCGCTCCCTTGCGGCGCGGATCGCTTCCTTGAGGTTGACTGTGGTCCGCCGCTCCTCGTCCATGATGCCCATCTTGATGGTGTTCTTGGCCATGCCGAGCAGGACCTCGACGCGATCGAAGATTTCCACGGCGAAGGCGACTTCCTCCGGCCCGTGCATCTTGGGCTTCACCACATACATCGAGCCGGCGCGGGAGTTGGCGCGGCGGCCGTTGTCGCCGACATCGTGCAGCGCGATCAGCGCGGTGAGCGCCGCGTCCATGATGCCTTCCGGCACCTCGTTGCCGTCGCGGTCGAGGATCGCCGGATTGGTCATCAGGTGGCCGACATTGCGCACCAGCATCAGCGAGCGTCCGGGCAGCAGCAGCTGGCCGCCATTCGGCGCCGTGTAGCGGCGGTCCGGATTGAGCTTGCGGACAAAGCTCTTGCCGGCCTTAGTGATCTCTTCCGCCAGGTCGCCCTTCATCAGCCCGAGCCAGTTGCGATAGACGACGACCTTGTCCTCGGCATCGACGGCGGCGACCGAATCCTCGCAATCCTGGATGGTGGTCAGGGCGGCCTCGAGGATGACGTCGGCAATGCCGGCCGCATCGGTCTTGCCGATCTGACTGGCATGGTCGACGACGATCTCGATATGCAGGCCATTCTTTACCAAAAGCACGGCTTCCGGCGTGGCGGCGTCGCCGCGATAGCCGACGAACTGCTTCGGGTCGGCAAGCGTGGTGGCGCCGGCGCCTTCGCCGACCTTCAGCGCGCCGTTCGCCACCGACAGCCCGTTGATGCCGGCCCATTTGCCGGTGGTGAGCGGCACGGACTGGTCGAGGAAATCCCTGACCCAGGCGATCACCTTGGCCCCGCGGACCGGGTTGAACGCCTTGCCCCTTTCGGCGCCTCCCGTCTCGGGAATGGCGTCGGTGCCGTAGAGCGCGTCATAAAGCGAGCCCCAGCGCGCATTGGCGGCATTGAGCGCATAGCGCGCGTTCATCACCGGCACGACCAGCTGCGGTCCGGCGACGACCGCGATCTCCGGGTCGACGTTTTCGGTCGAGACGCTGAAGGCCGGGCCTTCCGGCTCCAGATAGCCGATCTCCTCGAGGAACGTTCTGTACAGCTCCATGTCGACCGGCGCGCCGTTGGCGCGGTACCAGTCGTCCAGCCTCTCCTGCATGGCGTCGCGCTTGGCGAGCAGCGCGCGGTTCTTCGGCGCGAGGTCGTGGACGATCTCTGAAAAGCCGGTCCAGAACTTTTCCGGATCGATGCCGGTGCCGACTGCTGCCTCCTCGGCGACGAAGTCATGGAGCTGCCGGGCAATCTGCAACCCGGCGATCTCGATGCGGTCGGTCATCAGCACGTCTCCAGATGGGTAAGGCTTTGCCGGGGCTTTGACATGTTTGGGGTTCAAGGGTCAATTCGGCTTAGGGTGAAGGTGCGGAGCGTTTCCCTTCTCCCCTTGTGGGAGAAGGTGGATCGGCGCGCAAGCGCCGAGACGGATGAGGGGTGTTCCAGCGGAGTGCGGCGCTGGTGTTCCCTGGAGCGCCCCTCATCCGTCGCCTCCGGCGACACCTTCTCCCACAAGGGGAGAAGGGGGAGACTGCGCCTCACACCGCAATCCTTGGGCGCCCTGACGCCACCGCCACCACATGCGCCTCGATGAACATGCGCTGGTTCTCGACCGTCGAGACCTTGAACTCGGTGGAAACATCGATTTCGGCGCTGTCGGTGCCGGCATTTTTCGCGCGTTCGGCGACGATCGCCCGCACGTCGGCTTCCGCCGCGGCGATCGCCTTCTCCTCCTCGGTGAAGTCGCGCACCGTCTGCCCCGAGGCAAGCCGGAAAAGCCCTTCCCTGGGCTGGCTGACGCGGGCTTCGGCCGAGACGCGGACCTGGCCGACGACCGCGCCGAGCGCGTTGGCGACGTCGGTGTCCTCCGGCACGATGCAGCCATTGCCGATCAGCGGCGGCAGGCCGGCATAATGCAGCGGCGCCGAGGCGCCGAGGCCGATCACCGGCCGGTCGAGCGCGACGCTGAAGCGGGCGATGCCGGGATGCGCATCGACGGCGCGCTGCACCAGCGCGTGCGCGACGGTCGCGGCGCCGTCCAGCCCGTCCTCGGCGAATGCGGTTTCGAGAATATATTCGGCCGACCAGCGCGTCAGCGTGACGAGCACGCGCTGGGCGAGCACTTCCGGCGTCGCGGCGATCGGCTGGCCGCGGCCGTCGCGGCGGCGAGAAAACAGCTCGGCGCCGAGGCGCGCGGCGGCGGGATCCCAGTTCGACTGCTTGCCGAGCACATGGGCGGCGTCGGACGGCGTGAAGCCGCAGATGTGCACCAGGCCGCGCGCCACCAGCCGGTTGAGCGTAGCGTTCTGGGCGTTGGAGCTGAGCAGCCGGTCAAGCGCCAGCGGGGTGGCGCCGATCGCGTCGTAGAGTTTCGCTTCCGGCGCGGTGAGGCCGGCGGCGAGGCGATCCGGCACGCCGGTGCGCACGGCAAAGCGCCCGTCCATGCGGCCGGGATTCGGCGCGCGCAGCTGCCGCTCCAGCTCGGCGGTGACCCCCTCGCCATGCGCCAAGCCGGCCAGCGCCAGCGGCACCAGGCGGCGCGGCCCGAGCAGGATCTTCGGGTCGAGCGCGCCGTCCTCCAGCGCCACTTCGGAGTCGCCGCCGAGGCCGAAGGTGCGCATGGCGACGGCTTCGACCATGGTGCGGAAGCCGCCGACGGTGGCGCCTTCCGGATCGAGCCGCGGCCGGCCGCTATCCAGCACGGCGACGTCGGTGGTGGTGCCGCCGATGTCGGAGACCATGGCGTCGTCGAGCCCGGTCATATGGCGGGCGCCGACCAGGCTGGCGGCCGGACCGGAGAGGATCGTCTCGATCGGCCGCTGGCGGGCAAAGGCCGCCGACACCAGCGCGCCGTCGCCGCGCACCACCATCAAAGGTGCGGCGATGCCGCGCCGGCCAAGAAAGCCTTCGGTCGCCGCGACCAGCCGGTCGATCATCGAGATCAGCCGGGCGTTAAGCAGCGTGGTCAACGCGCGGCGCGGACCGCCGAGCTTGGCCGAAAGCTCGTGGCTGGCGGTGACCGGCAGGCCGGTTTTTTCGCGGATCAGGTCGCGCGCGGCGAGCTCATGCGCCGGATTGCGGGTGGCGAAATAGGCGCAGACGGCGAAGCCCGACACCGAACGCCCAAGCTCCGGCAATGCCGCCTCGAGGCCGGAAAGATCGAGCTTCGCGGCATTGCCGTGCACGTCGTGGCCGCCGGGGCAGAACACCACCGGGTCGCTGCCGAGAGCCGTCTTCAGCCCGTCGCGGGCAAGGTCGGCCTCGGAAAAGCCGATCATCACCAGCGCCACGCGCCCGCCTTGGCCCTCGACCAGCGCGTTGGTGGCAAGCGTGGTCGACATCGAGACGAGCTTGATCGCGGCCGGGTCGGTACCGGATTTTTCCAGCACCGCGTCGACCGCGCCGGAAATGCCGACGGCGAGATCGTGGCGCGTGGTCAGCGCCTTGGCCTTGGCCAGCACCTTGCCCTTATCTGGGTTGTCCAGGGGCCCGCCCTCCTCCGACCACAGCACGGCATCGGTATAGGTGCCGCCGGTGTCGATGCCGAGGAAGAGCGGTTTTGGCTTGGCGGTCATTTGGCGGTGGCAAGTCCGGGCAAGAGGTTTGGTGCCTGCCCTTAGCCGATACGGGCCGGCGGATAAAGGCGGGAGCGATGGGCCAAGAGCAGAGATGGTGCGGCTTCGAAGAATTTGCTGAGACGCTAGCGCCAAGCCACCCCCCTCTGTCCTGCCGGACATCTCCCCCTCAGGGAGGGAGATTGGCCAACTTCCGCGCCGCGCCATTCCTGCAATGTTGGCAATAGGCGAGGGCCGGTGTGACAGCTGATCTCCCCCCTTGAGGGGTCCCTTGAGGGGGAGATGGCCGGCAGGCTAGAGGGGGTCATCTCGCATGGAGCGCCAGCCTCGTTCTGCAGCCGGAGGCCGAGTCCGGTCGGACCGACCCCCTCTGTCGCCTTTGGCGACATCTCCCCCTCGAGGGGGGAGATTGGCAGCTTCACTCCGCCAGATCCACCGTCTCCGTCGAGTGGTCAGTGCAGATGAAGCAGCAGGTGTCGCAGGGCTGGTCGTTGTCGGGGCCGACGCCGGCGGTGACGGAATCGTTGCCGACCACCCAGGCGCCCCAGCAGATGTGCTCGCCGGGCTCGCAGGAGATCGGCACGGATTTGCGCGCCTGCGGGCGGATGAGAAAAACCTTGTCGCCGCCCGGCCAGACCTTTTCGCTGTCGCGGCTGAACAGTTCCAGCGCGACGCCGTCGGAGCGCTGGTTGCGGACAAAGACCGACATGTCGGCGGCGAAGGCCGGCGCGGTGAGGAGAAGAGCGACGAGCAGAGCGCGAATCATGGCGAGGGTTCCCGAGGGGGAGTAGAGCACGGGAAGCACCGGTAATCTCCCCCCTCGAGGGGGAGATGGCCGCGAAGCGGTCAGAGGGGGTCCTTGCGCGTAGAACGCCGACCTCATCTCGTGCCGCACGGCGTCGGCGCTCCACGCGCGGCGACCCCCTCTGTCGCCTTTGGCGACATCTCCCCCTCGAGGGGGGAGATCAGCGCCTCACCACCACGTGCGGCGCCAATGTCTTCACCGCCTCGATCAAGTCCTGGTCGTGGATGTCGAGCGAGGAGATCTCCATGTGCACGGTGGTCTTGCCGAAGGGCATTATCCCGAACGCATTGGCGGCCGAATATTTGATGGCGTCGGGCGGCTCCTCGGTGAGCTCGAAATTGAGCAGCGCCGCGCCCTTGCCGCCGGAGGCGAGGCGCACGCTCCGCACCTTGTTCCACGGCACCAGCACGTCACCGGCGCGAGCATCGCGGAAGCCGCGCTGATCAAGCGTGACCTTGACCGAATTGTCGAAGGCGCCGCGCGAAATGAAGACGCCGAGCGCCAGGAGGGCGACGCTGAGCAGCGCGATCCACAGCACATGACCGCTGCTCGCCCCCGAGGCCGCGCCCTGCAGCGCGCCGAAGCCGAAGATGCCGCCGATCAGGAACGGGCCCACGGCCGGCAGGATCTTGCCCGAGGCGCTGTTGCGGATTTCGAGCGGCGCGGCCATGTCCGCCCGCTCAGCGTTCCGATTTCATGAGCGTCCAGATCCAGCCGATGAAGGTGAGGACCAGGAACGGATAGCCGGCGGCGGGCAAAGGCGCCGAGGTGGGCAGAAGCGGCGCGCCCCAGAGGATCATCGCCGCCGAGACGGCGAAGAGCAGGGCCGCGACGAAAGCGGTGAGCCGCATCCACAGCGCGAAGGTTTTTGGCGCGCTGACCATGGCGAGCCCCGCCGCCCAGAGCGCAATGCCGCCGACATAGGAGGGCACGCTCGCCTGCAGCCCCGCCGCATTGCCGGCCAGAAGCAGGCTTTCGCCGGCGAGAAAGGTGAGGAAGCCGGCGGCGACGAGGTCATTGCCGAGCCGCTGGTATTTCAGGGTGAGAAGTGCTGCAGCGACGACGACGCCCACGCCGTCGATGGTCCACAGCGTCTCGCGCAGCGGGTCGCTTGCAACGAAGGCGCCTGCCATGCCCAACGCGCCGCCGATGGCGAGGCCGATTGCGGCGATGGTGTTGGAGGTGGAGCGCATGCGGTGACACCCCGATCGGGAGAGAGGATACAACGAGGTGGGGGGATGGTGAAGGGCCAGTCCCGTCACAACAAACGCGTTGAGTGAGCGACGCAGTTCCCCTTCTTGACGTTAACGGTTCGCGGCGCTATATCTATCTCACGATATAAACGTGAGATGAGTGATGACCGTGAGAATTGATATGACCGAAGTAGCTCGCGGGCCGGTGCTCTCAGGTGCCGTCAACGGCAAAGATGCGTTTGCTGCGTTTGTGAAAGCCGTTGATGTCGAGCCGAAAGAACCGACTGCTCTATTTCTCGACTTTAGGAACGTGGAGGTCGCTACCGCTAGCTATCTCCGCGAATCGGTATTCGCGCTGAAGACTTATATGCGCGCGCGGAACTCGAAATTTTACCCCGTTGTCGCCAACGTAAATAACTCAGTTATGGACGAGCTGTCGGTGATTACCATCCTGACAAACGACGTCATTATGAGCTGTCAGATCGATGGGAATCGCAATATCTTATCTCAGGAACTAATTGGTACTCTGGATCCAAAACAGAAGATGACCTTCGA
Organism: Mesorhizobium sp. WSM3873; assembly: GCF_001672445.1. Taxonomy (NCBI): domain Bacteria; kingdom Pseudomonadati; phylum Pseudomonadota; class Alphaproteobacteria; order Hyphomicrobiales; family Phyllobacteriaceae; genus Mesorhizobium; species Mesorhizobium sp. WSM3873. Next base: position 202,962 of record NZ_LYTM01000055.1, read on the forward strand.
CCTCGTAAGCAGCTCGGAGCGAATTGATGCCAACAGCCTTATGGAGAATTTCGGCGAATCTGAGAAGACCAAAGGCACAACAGCATGGAACAATCGGTTATCCGGCCTCGTATCAAAAGGTATAATTCGCGAGTTCGCTCAAGGTCGGGCAAAGTTCTACCGACCGTTGCTAGATAGAGGTGAATGATGGGGGCCGAATTTCTCAACAGGGCGAAAAAGACGATAACAAAACACATCGACGCAAAGCGCGCTGCGCTAGCAACATCCGACTTCTTCACCAAGACGCCAACAGATCAACCTCGTTGTGCCATCGCAACCATATCAGGCGGAGCCTCGCTTCAGGATGGCGACACGCTGATTGTCGAGTCAAGGAATGGTTCGGTGGATGCACGGCTCGGCAACACAATCGTTGCTAGATTTGATAGCCCCTCCCATGACCTTGTAACGGCCATAGCCCGGTCTGGCGGTGTAGCTAACGGCACTGTTAAGCGAGTGCACAGAATATCGAAAAAAGTGGAAGTGTCGTTGTGCTAAACCATCGTCACCCAGATCCGAGATGCAACGCTAGAATCATTCGGTCTTTGACGGATGACCCGGAACGCTATTCAATGGCGCTAGGTTGCCCCACTTGCCCGCATAAAGAGATTTGTGGCGGTCTGTCCATCAGCGATCCGATGGTTGATTGCATTGAACTTTGCTGCGCCAGCCCCGACACTTGCACCCGTGTTTGTCGCAGCAATCCGCAACGGTTTGTTGCTCAGGTACGCGAGGTCGGTGGCTTTGACTTAGGGACTGTTGACCGGACGGAGAGCTTGTCCGCTACACTTGTCAACGACATCATTCCTCTCGTTTATCATGGTGGGCGGCGCGGTCGTCCACTTACGCAAGGCATTTTTGCTTTGCGCCTCTCTGACCTAATTGACTTCAGGGGTGGTGAATTGAGGTTCAGAACGCGGGGCGATTTGTGCCGCGCGTTTCAGGTAGATTCCTCCGGGCAAATTATTCTGAGCGGAGTTAATCACGATCATCTCATCGAACCGTGGTGGACTCTCGGTGACGCCCGGAGACGGCTTATCGAGGGGCTGAGAATGTTGGGCATCGCCGCGGTCACAGCACCCAACTTTAGTCTCGTTCTTGATAACCCTCGTACCGATGACTTGCATGCGATCAAGCGCATTGCGATTACCTTTGCAGAATTTCAGCAAGGTGGAATTCCTTGCGCTCTTCACTCCCATGGACGCACATCTCACGATTTTGAGCGGTGGAGGAAGTTTATCGCGGAGCGTGAAGAAATCTCGATGCTGTCCTACGAGTTCATCACAGGCCCAGGAACGGCTCTTCGGAAGCATTTCCATCTCACCGAGTTAGCGAAACTGGCTCAGGGCGCGGGGCGGGGTCTGGACATCATCATTCGCGGTGACCCGCATGTCATACCATTCTTGAGAAATCATTTTCGCCGTGTGATTTATATCGACACGACCGCATTCATAAAGACAATGAAACGACAGCGAGCAGAGAGATCTTATAATAGTCGCCTTGAATGGATTGCGTCTCCAACTGCAATCGGGGAAGACGTCGACACCTTACATAGCCACAACATTTCCGAACAGACGGCCTTTTTGCGCTCCAGTTATTATGGTGGAGATGCAAACGTGGCGAAGGCAGCGTGAGGCATCCCATAGAGACCCTTACCTTTGATTTGGCTGGAGATATCTGCCTCGCCGCGGCTAGCAGAGGTTTGACGACGGCCGAGCTACCCCCGAGTCGTGTAGACATGCTCGGACCGCTATTGGAGCTGCGCCACGTTAGACCCGAACTTCTGATTGATCAGAGTTGGCTAGCTACTACGTCATACGGCACGTTGCTCATGAATTTGGCGACGCCTCAGGATTGTTGGTACGAACCGACATTGGGAAGGCAAGGGTTTATCTCTATCGGAAAGCTGAAGAATGACCCCCTTGCTTGGCCGGATTTGATGATAAGGACGAAGCGAGCTGCACAGGATGCTGGCTTCCCCAATGATAATGCAGGAAAGCTAGCTGCAGCGATTGCCGAATTCTATAGCAATGTCATCGAACATAGCCAAAACTTGTCGTTTGGATACGTCGTATTCTGCGCTAAGAACCGAACATTTGAGTTTGTCGTCGCTGATTCTGGGATCGGCGTTTTAGATAGCCTACGAACTAATCCGAAATTTGCAAGTCTGAGTGATTCCGGAAGAGCTTTAGAGCTAGCCCTCAGTGAGGGAGTAACACGCCATACCGACCCCGGCCACGGTAACGGGTTTCGGCCACTCTTTATTGGTTTAGCCAATATTAGCCGATTTATCCGCTTCAGATCGGACGATCATAGCCGAGAGGTAATTCGAGCCGGCGACGGGAACATCACGTCGCTAACCAGACAAGGCCCAAAACTTCGCGGCTTCTTCTGCTCGGTGCTTTGTGAAACAAGTACTTCGGGCCACTTATAGCGGTTTCTCAGTCCCCCATCTTCAGCGCCTGGATAAACGCCTCCTGCGGGATGTCCACCTTGCCGAACTGCCTCATCCGCTTCTTGCCCTCTTTCTGCTTGTCGAGCAGCTTGCGCTTGCGGGTCACGTCGCCGCCGTAGCATTTGGCGGTGACGTCCTTCCTGAGCGCCGAGACGGTCTCGCGGGCGATGATGCGGCCGCCGATGGCGGCCTGGATCGGGATCTTGAACAAATGCTGCGGGATCAGTTCCTTCAGCTTCTCGCACATGGCGCGGCCGCGCTTTTCCGCCGCCGACCGGTGCACCAGCATGGACAGAGCGTCGACCGGCTCGTCATTGACCAGGATCGACATCTTGACCAGGTCGCCCTCGCGATAGTTGGTGAGGTGATAGTCGAAGGAGGCGTAGCCCTTGGAGATCGACTTCAGCCGGTCGTAAAAGTCGAACACCACCTCGTTGAGCGGCAGGTCGTAGGTCAGCATGGCGCGCTTGCCGACATAGGAGAGGTCGGCCTGGATGCCGCGCCTGTCCTGGCAGAGTTTCAGGATGCCGCCGAGATAGTCGTCGGGGGTGAGGATTGTGGCGCGGATCCACGGCTCCTCGATCGAGGCGATCTTGACCACGTCGGGCATGTCGGCCGGATTGTGCAGTTCCTTCGTCGTGCCGTCGATGAGGTTCATGCGGTAGACGACCGACGGCGCCGTGGCGATGAGGTCGAGGTTGAACTCGCGCTCCAGCCGCTCCTGGATGATCTCCAGATGCAACAGGCCGAGGAAGCCGCAGCGGAAGCCGAAGCCGAGCGCGGCGGAGGTCTCCATTTCATAGGAGAAGGACGCGTCGTTGAGGCGCAGCTTGCCGACGGCGGCGCGCAGATCCTCGAAATCGGCGGCGTCGACCGGGAACAGGCCGCAGAACACCACCGGCTGCGCCGGCTTGAAGCCGGGCAGGGCCTTTTGCGTCGGGCGGCGATCCTCGGTGATGGTGTCGCCGACGCGGGTGTCGGCCACTTCCTTGATCGAGCCGGTGAAGAAGCCGAACTCGCCGGGGCCGAGCTCGTCGACATTGACGCGGGCCGGCTTGAAGACGCCGGTGCGCTCGACGAGATATTTTGCGCCGGTGCCCATCATGCGGATGGTCTGGCCCTTCTTCATCACGCCGTCGATGACGCGCACCAGCACGATGACGCCGAGATAGGCGTCGTACCAGCTGTCGACCAGCATCGCCTTCAAGGGTGCCGCGATGTCGCCCTCGCGCGGCGGCGGCAGCTGGTGGACGATCGCCTCCAGCACGTCCGGCACGCCAAGACCGGTCTTGGCCGAGATCAGCACCGCGTTGGAGGCGTCGAGGCCGATCACCTCCTCGACCTGCTCGCGGATGCGCTCGGGCTCGGCCGCCGGCAGGTCGACCTTGTTCAGCACCACGACAATCTCGTGGTTGTTGTCGATGGCCTGATAGACATTGGCCAAGGTCTGCGCCTCGACCCCCTGGGAGGCGTCGACCACCAGCAGCGAGCCCTCGCAGGCGGCCAAAGAGCGCGAAACTTCATAGGCGAAGTCGACATGGCCGGGGGTGTCGATGAGGTTCAGCACATAATCCTCGCCGTTCCTGGCGCGGTAGTTCAGCCGAACGGTCTGGGCCTTGATGGTGATGCCGCGCTCGCGCTCGATGTCCATGGAGTCCAGCACCTGCTCCTTCATGTCGCGCTCCTCCAGCGCGCCGGTGAGCTGGATCAGCCGGTCGGCAAGCGTGGATTTGCCATGGTCGATATGGGCGACGATGGAGAAATTGCGGATGTGGTCGAGGGGCGTCGTCATGCGGCGCGCTTTAGCAGGGGCGGGTTTAAGGGGCAAGCGGTGGGTCCGGGGAGATCGGAGCAGAGCAGGCAAACACGCTCGCCAATGTCTGAACACGGCCAATGATCGGAGGCCGGCGCTGCCCCTCATCGCCCTGCCGGGCACTTCTCCCCGTAAGTGACGGGGAGAAGGGGCTGGCCGCCGCCTCGGTACCTTTCTTGCAGCGTTCCAAATTGGCGAAATCGTCGATGGGGGCGCCCCTCTCCCCGTTACCATACGGGGAGAGGATGCCGGCAGGCAGGTGAGGGGCAGCGCAAGCGTTTGAAGGTTAGGGCGCCTCCGCGCAAAATTCAAATCCACTTAAACTTTCATGCACTCATTTTGGGCATATCTCCACCTCTGGTGGCAGGCAGGTTGCATTGCCGGTGTGTATGGGGTTGGGGCATGTTCTCGTCGGCAAGAGATTTCGTTCGATCGCAAGGCGGCTCGATGCTGCCGATGATGGCGCTGTTGGCGATCCCGCTGCTGCTCGCGGTCGGCTTTTCCGTCGACTACACCTCGGCGGTGACGACCAGGAGCAACATGCAGCAGGCGCTCGACGCCGCGATCCTGTCGATCACCACGCTGCCGACCACGACCTCGAAGGCCGATCGCCAGACGGCCTTGCAGCAGGCCTATGTCGCCAATAGCGGGCTGGGCAACGCGACGCTCACCGCCGTCAACGTCGCCGCCGACGGCACGGCGACGTTCAGCGCCACGGCGGCCTATCCGATGCCGACCAGTTTCATGCAGATCGCCAGGATCAATTCGGTCGATGTCGGCGTCGGTTCCTCGGTGCGCAAGGCGCCGGCGCTGGTCCAGTCCACCTTCAAGGTGACGAAGGTGTCGGGCTATTGGAACAAGACGATGACCCTCTACGGCACCCAGTTCGGCCAGACCAAGGCCAAGCCGCTGATGACGATCAGCTATAACTACAACGGCTATGGCGACCCGAAGGGCTACGGCACAACCACGGTGAGCACCATCAACGGGTCGACGAAGACCGTGGTGCAGAAACAGGTCTGCACGACCTCGACGGTCGACAGTTTCAACGATCTGCCGAGCGGGGCGATCACCCAGACCAGCGGCAGCAACAAGTACGTCACGACCTGCGCCGATACCTTCTATCCGGCCAATGGCGCCGGCGCGGTGATCGATGTCAGCCAGATGGACCAGCTCTATCTGCAAATGGATGTTCCCTCGGGCAACCCGAAGGTGCTGAAGTCGAATGATCCCAACACCTCGAACCGACTCTATATCGGCACCAGCGCCACCGATATGCCCGAGGTCGCGACCGGCCAGAAGGTCGACATCTTCACCTCGGTGCCCTGCGGCCAGACCGGCTACCAGGCCTGGGAAGACGGCGGCAACCCGGTGCCGGCGCCGGTTTCCAATGCCGACTTCTTCTACAATGTGACCGGCAAATGCGCCTTCAACCAGCGGCCGTCCGAGACCGTGCTGACGCAGTAGCGCCCTCGCTTCTCCCCTTGTGGGGGAGATGGCCGGCAGGCCAGAGGGGGGCGCTGTCCGCCGGCTTAGCCGGCTAGCGGGGACTAGGCGGAAACGGCCGGCTGTCCCGGTACTGCGGTCTATCGATGGGCTTGCGCTCTACGTCGCCCCCCTCTGTCCTGCCGGACATCTCCCCCACAAGGGGGGAGATTGGACGTCGCCACGGCCTTCGCCACTCGCCGATATCACAAACCGGTGAAGCTGTAACGAAGTCCTCCGCGGCGGCGAAATGGGAGCATTGCCCCGCTACGGAGACTGCTTCCCATGACCGGATTGAAGACAAGGATCGGCCTGCTTGCCGGCGCGGCATTTGCTGCGCTTGCCGCCACGCTCGATGCCGCTTCCGCTGAGCTGCTTACCGTGGTCGAGCTGTTCACCAGCCAGGGCTGCTCGTCCTGCCCGCCGGCCAATGCCAATCTGATCAAGGTCAAGGACCGGCCGGGCGTGCTGGCGCTGTCCTTCAACGTTACCTACTGGGACTATCTCGGCTGGAAGGACATTTTCGGCCGGCAGGAATTCACCCAGCGCCAGGTCGCCTACGAGCCGCCGCTCGGCCATGACGGGCCGTTCACGCCGCAGGTGGTGGTGAACGGCAGCGCCGACGCCGTCGGTGCGGCGCCGGGCGAGATCGAGCGGCTGATCTCGAGAACCCCGCACGCCAAGGGTCCGGCGCTCTCGCTGGGCGACGGCAAGGTGAGCATCGGCGCCGGCACGGCGCCCGGCGGGGCGGCCGATGTCTGGCTGGTGCGCTACGACAAAGGCGTCGTCGAGGTGCCGGTGGCGCGCGGCGAGAACACCGGACGCACGCTGCCGCATGCCAATGTCGTGCATTCGCTGCAGAGGCTCGGCCGCTGGAACGGCGAGGCGACGACGCTGCCGCTGCCTGCGGCATCCGGGGGCTTGAGCACGGCAGTGCTGGTGCAGACGCCGGCCGGCGGGCCGATCCTGGCCGCCGCGGCAAACTGACTTTTCTTTTCGCGCGGGGCCGCGGCAGGCGGCAACGCTTAACCAAAGGCCCGCATCTGCGCGCCAAACCCAAGGAGAACTAGCATGACCAAATTCCTCACGCTGCCGACGCTCGCCTTCGCGCTTGCCGCTGCCGCGTTCGTTGCCGGCGCCCGCGCCGACGACACGACCGACGCGATGAAGCCCGCCAATGCGATGGCGACCGAAGCCATGAAGCCGGCGACCGATGCTATGATGCCGACCGGCGCGATGAAGCCCGCAGATAAAATGAAGCCCGATGCGATGGCGACCCAGGCGATGAAACCCGCCACGGATGCCATGAAGCCCGCGGATGCGATGAAGCCCGCGACGGATGCAATGAAGCCTGCCGACGCGATGGCGCCGGCGCAATAAGTCAGCGGCCCCGGTCTCTTGGCAACAATCGCCGTCGGCCAGAAGCCGCCGCACGGCAAAGTGAGAAACCTGCGGCGGCTTGCTTCGTATATAGTGGAACAACGAACAAGGAGATCCGACATGAACGGCATCGACAAAAAGGCGGCGCGGCGCTCGCTGGCCCCGCTTGCAGCGCTGGTGCTGACGGCGGCCGCGGCCGCCTTCTGGCAGACGCCGGCGCGTTCGGCCGAGGACGCGGTGGTGATCCCGCCGCCGGTTTTGGATGAAAAGGCCGCCGGCGGCACGGAGAAAGCGATCTTCGCCGGCGGCTGCTTCTGGGGCGTGCAGGGCGTGTTCCAGCACGTCAAGGGCGTCAGCAAGGCCGTCTCCGGCTACGCCGGCGGCAGCGCCGAGCACGCCGTCTACGAGGTCGTCGGCACCGGCCGCACCGGACACGCGGAATCGGTCGAGATCACTTACGATCCGTCGAAGGTCACCTATGGCCAGCTGCTGCAGGTCTATTTCTCGGTCGCGCACAATCCGACGCAGCTCAATTACCAGGGGCCGGACCAGGGCACCCAGTACCGCTCGACGATCTTCGCCGAGAATGACGAGCAGAAGAAGATCGCCGAGAGCTACATCGCCCAGCTCGACAAGGCCAAGGTATTTTCGAAGCCGATCGTGACGACGCTGGAGACCGGCAAGACCTTCTATCCGGCCGAGGATTACCATCAGGATTTCCTGACGCTGAACCCGACCTACCCCTATATCGTCTACAACGACCTGCCGAAGATCGAGAATTTGAAAGCGCTGTTTCCCGCGCTCTACAGCGAGAAGCCGGTGCTGGTGCTGGCAAGTAGCAAAAGCTGAGCCGCGCAGATCTCCCCCCTCGAGGGGGAGATGTCGCCGAAGGCGACAGAGAGGGTCGCCGCGCGTGGAGCGCCGACTGTCTGCAGCAAAGCAGGCTGAGCCCAGTCGGACCAACCCCTCTGCCTGCCGGCCATCTCCCCCTCGAGGAGGGAGATTATGCCCTCAATCGTAGGTCAGATCCGTCGCCTTGCCGCCGAACACGCGATAGGCGTAGAACGAATAGAAAATGATGATCGGCAGCACGACGACGGTGCCGACCAGGATGAAGGCCAGGCTCTCGGGCGCCGAGGCGGCCTGCCAGATCGTCAGCTTGTCGGGCACGACATAGGGATAGAACGACCAGGCGAGCCCGGCGAAGCCGAGCGCGAAGATGGCGGCCAGGGTCAGGAACGGCCGCAGCGCATGCCGGTCGTCGGACTTGGGCAGATGAAACGTCTGCCGCCACAGCCACAGGAACAAGAGCGCCGATACGATCGGCAGCGGCGAGAGATAGAGGATCTCCGGCCAGAGGAACCATCTGTCGAAGATGCGCGGGCTGGCGAAGGGCGTGGCCAAAGAGACCGCGACCATGCCGAGCGCCGTCAGCACCAGCGTGACGCGCAGCCAGCGCACCGCCTTTCCTTGCAGGTCGCCCTCGGTCTTGTAGATCAGCCAGGCCGAGCCCATGGCGGCGTAGGCCGCCGACAGGCAGAGCGCGACCAGCGCGCCGAAGGCCATGCCGCCAATGCCGACATCGAGGCCGAGCACATAGACGCCGAGCATATAGCCCTGCGCCAGCGAGGCCATGGTGGAGCCCAAAAAGAAGATCCGGTTCCAGCGGTGCTTCTTGCCGGCCGGCACCTTGGCGCGGAAATCGAAGGCAACGCCGCGCAGGATCAAGCCGACCAGCAGCAGGAACACCGGGATATAGAGCGCGGTGAGGATTGTGCCGTGCGCCATCGGAAAGGCGACCAGCAAGAGCCCGACCGCCAGCACCAGCCAGGTCTCGTTGGCGTCCCAGAACGGGCCGATCGTCGCGATCATCGTGTCCTGCTCGGCATCTTCGGCGCCTGCGAACAGGATGCCGATGCCGAGGTCGAAACCGTCGAGAATGACGTAAATCAGGATGGCGAGGCCCATCAGGCCGGCGAAGATCAGCGGAAGCGCGGTTGGCCAGTCGAAGGTCATCTTTCTTTCCTCCAACCGAGATTGGTCCGACATGCGGCCATACTGTTCGAAGCACCCGTTTCAGATCGACCGCGAAGGTTGGCGCCGCCCCTCATCGCCCTGCCGGCCGCAACGCGAGGGGCAGCGCCGACCTCAGAAGAAAGCCCCGCATCGAACCGACCGCGCCGCTTGTCTTGCTCCGCCATGTTCACTCTCCGGCGGCCGGCTGCGACATCGCGGCGTTCAAGACGCCGGGCAACGGCGAGGTGTCGCCTTCCTTGGCCGCCTTCAGCGCCAGATGCACCAGCACGCCGAGATAGGCGATCAAGAGCAGCACATAGAGGATGAGATAAACGGCCAGGGTCAGCGCGACATGGCTGCCGGCGACCGGGCCGACGGCATCGGCCGTCTTCAATATCCCGGTGACCAGCCAGGGCTGGCGGCCGATCTCGGTCGTGTACCAGCCGGCCAGCGTCGCCAGCCAGCCGGAGAGCGCCATCGGCACCATGATCAGGGCCAGCGGCTTAGGCAGGCTGCGGCGACGCTTGAGGAAGAAGGCCGCCGACCAGGAGACGATGAGCATCAGGATGCCGGTGCCGACCATGACGCGGAAACCCCAGAACACCGGGAAGACCGGCGGGTGGTTGCCCGGATAGTCGGTGAGGCCGGGCACGACGCCGCTTGTGCTGTGGCGCAGGATGAGGCTGGCGCCGTCGGGAATGGCGAGCTCGAACCTGTTTTCCTTGGTTGCCTCGTCGGGCAGCGCGAACAGCACCAGCGGCACGTTGGCGCCGGTGTTCCAGTTCGCCTCCATGGCGGCGATTTTCTGCGGCTGGTGCTCGAGCGTGTTCAAGCCGTGCTGGTCGCCGGCAAAGATCTGGATCGGGATCAGGATGGCGGCGGCGAAGACGCCGGTGCGCAGCGCCTTCCACATCGATTCCGAGCGGTCGCCATAAAGGTAACGCAGCGCCGAGCAGCCGGCGATCAGGAAGGAGACCGTGAGCCCGGAGGCGAGCAGCATGTGGACCAGCCGGTAGGGCATGGACGGATTGAAGATGACCGCCCACCAGTCGAGGGCGTGCGCCTTGCCGTCGATCATCTCGAAGCCGGCCGGTGTCTGCATCCAGGAGTTCAGCGCGATGATCCAGAAGGCGGAAACCGTGGTGCCGCCCGCCACCAGCACGGTCGCCAGCGTGTGGATGCGGTTGGAGACGCGGCGGAAGCCGAACAGCATGATGCCGAGGAAGGCCGCCTCGAGAAAGAAGGCGGTCAGCACCTCATAGGCAAGGAGCGGCCCGGCGATGTTGCCGACCGTTTCCATATAGCCCGGCCAGTTGGTGCCGAACTGGAAGCTCATGGTGACGCCCGACACCACGCCCATGGCGAAGGAGAGCGCGAACACCTTCACCCAGGTGAAATAAGCGCGCATCCAGGCCGAGTCGCCGGTGGCGTTGTAGCGGAGCTTGAAGAAGAGAAGCACCCAGCCAAGTGCAATGGTGATCGTCGGAAACAGAATATGGAACGAGATATTCGCGCCGAACTGGATGCGCGACAGGATGAGCGGGTCCATGCTGGGCTCCGGCTGCAATTCAGGCTTGAAGGATAGGCTTCGAACACGCATCGGTCAAAGCGGCGCGGCGTCACGCGAGGCGCGTTGTCGCAGCGTCGGGCGGTCCTGGACACACGCATCGCCTGATCGCTTGCCGGCGCCGTTCGACATCGCGAGCGGCGGCGACTGTCGAGAACTGTCAGCAGCACGGTCGATTGCCGGTTTGCATAAAACGACATCCGACCTATATCAGGTCACGTTTTCCAGCCGGCCATATTTCAGCATGTCATCCATCATCTCCATCTCCGGCGTCACGAAAACCTATGCCACCGGTTTCAAGGCGCTGAAGGAAATCAACCTCGACATCGAGCGCGGCGAGATCTTCGCCCTGCTCGGGCCGAACGGCGCCGGCAAGACGACGCTGATCTCGATCGTCTGCGGCATCGTCAACCGCTCGTCGGGCAGCGTCACCGTCGACGGTCACGACATCGGCAGGGACTACCGCGCGGCGCGCAGCCTGATCGGGCTGGTGCCGCAGGAGCTCACCATCGACGCCTTCGAGACGGTCTGGGCGACGGTGAACTACAGCCGCGGCCTGTTCGGCAAGGCGCCCGACAAGGCTTTCGTCGAGAAGGTGCTGCGCGATCTCTCGCTGTGGGACAAGAAGGACGCCAAGGCGATCACGCTTTCGGGCGGCATGAAGCGCCGGCTGATGATTGCCAAGGCGCTGTCGCACGAGCCGCGCGTGCTGTTCCTCGACGAGCCGACGGCGGGCGTCGACGTCGAGCTGCGCCAGGACATGTGGGCGATGGTCAGGCGCCTGCGCGAGGACGGCGTCACCATCATTCTGACGACGCATTACATCGAGGAGGCCGAAGCCATGGCCGACCGGGTCGGCGTCATCAACCGCGGCGAGATCATCCTGGTCGAAGGCAAGGCCGAGCTGATGCGCAAGCTCGGCCGCAAGCAGATGACGCTGGAGCTGCGCGCGCCGCTCGCCGCGTTGCCCGACGGCCTGTCGCGCTATGCGCTGGAGCTGTCGGCGGACGGCAACGAACTCACCTACACCTATGACAGCCAGAGCGACCGGCCGGGCGTCGCCTCGCTGATCCGCGATCTCGAGGCCGCAGGCATTCAGTTTCACGATCTCGATACCAAAAACAGCACGCTCGAAGAGATCTTCGTCAATCTGCTGAGGCAAGAGCCATGAACCGCCACGCGGCTATGAACCTTCGTGCAGTGTGGGCGATCTACCGGATGGAGATGGCGCGTGCGTTCCGCACGGTGCTGCAGAGCATCGTCTCGCCGGTGATCTCGACATCGCTCTATTTCGTCGTCTTCGGCTCGGCGATCGGCTCGCGCATCACCGAGATCGACGGCATCAGCTACGGCGCTTTCATCGTGCCGGGGCTGATGATGCTTTCGCTTTTGACGCAGTCGATCTCGAACGCCTCCTTCGCGATCTATTTCCCGAAATTCGTCGGCTCGATCTACGAGCTCTTGTCGGCGCCGGTCTCCTATCTCGAGATCATCATCGCCTATGTCGGGGGCGCGGCGACCAAATCGATCATGCTCGGGCTGATCATCTTGGCCACCGCGGCGCTGTTCGTGCCGCTCAGGATCGAGCACCCGTTCTGGATGATCGCCTTCCTGGTGCTGACGGCGGTGACCTTCAGCCTGTTCGGCTTCATCATCGGCATCTGGGCCAAGACCTTCGAGCAGCTGCAGCTGGTGCCGCTGCTGATCGTCACGCCGCTCACCTTTCTGGGCGGCAGCTTCTATTCGATCCATATGCTGCCCGGCATCTGGAAGACGATCACGCTGTTCAACCCGGTCGTCTACCTGATCAGCGGGTTCCGCTGGAGTTTCTACGGCAAAGCGGACGTCTCGGTCGGCGTCAGCCTCGGCATGACGCTGGTGTTCCTGGCCGCCTGCATCGCAATCGTGGCGTGGATTTTCAGGACCGGGTATCGGCTGAGGAATTGACGAACAGGGCTTGCTTCAAATCGCCTTGATCAGCCGCAGCAGTCCAAGCATCTCCATCAGCGTTCCCTTGCGGAAGGCAATGTAGGTCGGCTCCTCCAGCCCGTGGAAGCGGCGTTTGAAGGCGGCCTGGCCCTGCAGGTTGAAGCGCGAGCGGTTGACCCAGGGCGACTCGTAGGCGCGCCGGAAGGTGCTGCGCCAGAAGCTCGATTCGGCAAAGCCGCTCGGTTCGACGTCAAGCAGCGGCGACAGGCCAAGCGTGACCACCGAAACGCCCTCCTCGCGAAAGCGATCGACGGCGAATTTGGTCAGGCCGATCTCGGCATGCGGCGTGGCGTCGACCTGCTTGCGCTTGAAGGCGGTGGTATAGCCGATGACCTCGCCATTGCTGAACAGCGGATCGAAATCGAGGATGGCGACGAGCTCGCCCCGTGGGCCGTGGAGGACGAAGCGGCGCATGTCGGCGCCGAGATGGTCGGCGAAAGGGCGGTTCAGGAAGCCCATCTCCCAGCGTTTGACGATGCGCTCGCCGCGCCAATTCTCGGACAGCCGGGAAACCTCGTCGAGCAGCATGTTGGCCCTGTCCTCGGCGAAGGTGAAGCCCTTCTTCGCCAGCCAGCGCTCCGAATAGCGCACGGTCTCGTTGCGCCTACCGGAGAAATCATGCGCCGGCAGCTGCAGCCTTGTGTCGACGCCCAGCCGATTGATCTGATAACCGAGCCCGGCCAGCACCTTTGCCGTGGCGGCGCTTATCTGAACGAACCAGGGGCCGCCGGCGGCCTCGACGAAGCGCTTGATGTAGCCAGGCCGGTCCGGCGGATCGACGACCGGATCGCCCAGCGCGAAATGGTGCTTCATCTTGGTGCCGAATGCGATGTAGCCATCGCCTTCGCTGAAGTAGGACAGCTTCTGCTGCACGGCGGTGGAATAGGCGAGCGAGAAGTCGCCATGGCGCCGCACCAGCTCCAGGCGCTCGAGATGCGTCAGCTCGCGCCGCGGCACCTTGGGCGCCGCGCCGTCAAGAAACCTGTCGATATGGATGCGCAGGGATGGCATCAAGCGTCCGCATGCCGATGAAGAAAGACCCGAAGCCCACGGGCCTCGAATCAGTCGCCTTGGCGCGACGGATCGGTCATGTCGCGCCAGCGCCATATAGGATGCTATCGGCGGCGAATGAAGAGGGAATGTCTACCGGCCAAAGCCGGCGCTCCGGCTGCATCGTGAAACCATATTGCCAATTTCCATGCAATGTTATATATCATGTTATCTTTTTGTTCCGGCAGTTCGACGATGGAAGATGTTCTGAGGTCCCTCGGCTTTCTCTGCCTCGGCAGCAGGCTGAAGCGCATTGGCGAGCAGTTGCAGGCCGACACGCAGCGCGTGCTCGATCGCCTGGATGTGCGGATCCAGTCGAGTCAGTATCCGCTGCTCGCCGCGCTCGACAGGCTGGGGCCGCTGCCGGTCGGCGAACTGGCGCAGTCGCTCGGCATCGCGCAGCCAGGCGTGACGCGGGCCGTGTCGCTGCTCACCGAGCTCGGCCTGGTCGAAGTCACACCATCGGATGACGACCAGCGGCGCCGGATCGTTTCCCTCTCAGCGGACGGCCAGCGGCTGGTCGACGCCGCGAAGCACGACGTCTGGCCGCGCATCGAGGGCGCGGTCGCGGAATTGTGCGCGGACCTCTCCGGGCCGCTGCTTGGCCAGCTCGCCGCCATCGAGGATCGACTGGCGGCGACCCCGCTCGACCGCCGGGCGGACAAGGCCAAGACAGTCGCACCCAAGGCCGTCGCACAATGAAACATGTTCTCGACCGTCCGATCTGGAGCGCATTGGCGACGCGCCATCAGGCCTTTGCGGAAGGCGATACCCTTGCCAGGCGGTACCGGCCTTCGATCGTTCCCTTCGCCGCCACCGTTGCGGACGATGCGGAAAGCCTACAAGCCCTGGGCAAGCTGCTCCCGCCGCTTGAAAGCGCCATCCTGGTTCAGACGGACCCGATCGCCCTGCCTTCGGAACTTGCCGCGGTTTCGACCGCGTCCTTGGTGCAGATGGTTGCCGAGCAGCCGGTTGAAGCCGCCTCCGACGAGCGCGTGCAGCGACTGACGCCGGACGATGCGGCCGAGATGCTCGCTCTGGCATCGCTCACCAAGCCCGGCCCGTTCACGCTCGAGGCCTTGAGCCTCGGCGAGTTCTGGGGCGTGAAGATCGACGGCAGGCTCGCGGCGATGGCCGGCGAGCGCATGAAGCAGCCCGGCTACTCCGAGCTCAGCGGCGTGTGCACGCATCCGGATTTACGCGGCGGCGGCCTTGCCAAGCTGCTGTCGCTGTTCGTGGCGAACCGGATCATGGCGCGGGGCGAGGTTCCATACCTGCACGCCTACGCCAGCAATGCTCCGGCCGTCGGCCTTTACGAGGCCATCGGCTTCCGGTTGAGAACCACCCTGAACATGGCCGTGGTCCGAGGCGTGGAGTAATCGCAAGGTGAGGAGGGTCGCGGATCATCGCAACCCTCCCCCTGCTTAAGCGAGTCGCCAATCAGACCGCGATCTTGCCGCCGCCCTGCTTGGTGATGGCAACGACCGCCGGACGCACCGGCATGTCCGGCTTGAAGTCCGGCCACCGGGTCGATGGATCCTCGTAATAGGAGGGGCGGCCGAAAGCTTCCCAGTCCTCGCCGCCGTCGCCCGGATGCTGGACGGCGACGAAGGCGGTCTGGTCGTCCGGCGCGAATAGCGGGCCGCACATCTCGGCGCCGATCGGCACGCGGAAGAACAACTTTGAGGTCGCCCGCGCCGCGCCCTCGGTATCGACCGCCCACAGGCCGTCGGTACGGCCGGTGGCCTTCGGGCCCTGGCCGTCGGTCGCGACCCAGAGGCGGCCGGCCGAGTCGACGGCACAATTGTCCGGCATGCCGAACCAGCCATTGGCGGTGGTGGCGGTCGAGAAGGTGGCGCCGACATCGGCCACCGCGGGATCGCCGCACTTCAGGAGCACTTCCCACTTGCCCTTCATGGCGGCGAAGTCGCCCCCATCCTCGACGATCTCGATGATGTGGCCGAAGGCGTTCGCCGCGCGCGGATTGGCGGCGTCGACCTGGTCGGCCTTGCGCTTCGAATTGTTGGTCAGCATGACATAGACCTTGCCGTTGCCGGCATTGGGCTGAATGTCTTCCGGCCGGTCCATCTTGGTGGCGCCGAGCAGGTCGGCGGCGCGACGCGTCTCGATCAGAACGTCGGCCTGGCTGGCGAAACCGTTTTCCGCCGTCAGCGGACCTTCGCCGAACACGATCGGCATCCATTCGACCGAGCCGTCCTCGGCGAATTTGGCGACATGCAGCGTGCCCTCGTCGAGTAGGTTCATGTTGGCGGCGCGGTCGTTCGGATTGAACGTGCCTTTGGTGACGAATTTGTAGACATAGTCGAAGCGCTCGTCGTCGCCGAGATAGAAGACGACGCGGCCATCCTTGGTGACGATCGATTCGGCGCCCTCATGCTTGAAGCGACCCATGGCGGTTCGCTTCCTCGGCACCGAATTGGGGTCGTTGACGTCGACCTCGACGACCCAGCCGAAGCGGTTGGGCTCGTTCGGTTCCTTGGCGAGGTTGAAGCGATCGTAGTGCGCGCCCCATTCATAGGCGCCCTCCGGAATGCCGAGGCGCTTGTAGTTGGCGGCCTCCTTGTGGCCTTCCGGCAGCTCGCCCGAGAAATAGCCGTGGATGTTCTCCTCGGCCATCACATAGGTGCCCCAGGGCGTAACGCCGCCGGCGCAGTTGTTGAGGGTGCCGAAGACTTTGGTGCCGGACGGGTCGGCATTGGTCTTGACGCGATCATGGCCGGCTACCGGACCGGACAGCGCCATTTCGGTGGTGGACATGATGCGGCGGTTGAGCTTGCCGTCACGCACCGCCTGCCATTTGCCGCCCTCCTTGCGGATCTCGACGATGCTGCCGCCATGCGCCGCCATTTCGACATCGACCTGCTCCTTGCTGAGCGGCGCCATCTCGGCGGCCTTCTTGCCGTCCTTGTCGACAATCTTGACGATGCCGGGGAACATCAGATGCGGGTTGGTGTATTCGTGGTTGACGACCAGCAGGCCATGCTCGGCCGAGCCCTCGATCGGGATATAACCGATATAGTCGTTGTTGTAGCCGAACTGTCTTGCCTGGGCTCCGGCCGTTTGTTTTGCCGGGTCGAATTCCGGCGAATCGGTAAAGAGCGGGTCGCCCCAGCGCAAGAGCACGTCGGCATCGTAGCCCGGCGCGACGTGGTGCTTGTCGTCGATGCCGGCCTCGAGCTCGTCGAATTTGAAGGCCGAGACCTCAGCGGCGCGCGCCTCGTCTGCCGCGACGAGCGCCAGCGGGCTCACGGTAGCGGCGATGGCCGAGACAGCCAGCGAGCCCTTGAGGAAGTCGCGGCGCGAGAAACGCGCGGCGATGATCTCGCCCATCGTGCGGTTGTCGGTAGGATTGACGGGCGGGCCGTCATTCTCCTCGAGCTGGCTGGTACGGAAGCGGATCTCAGGTTGGGTCATGGGCTGTCCTCTGGCTCTTGAGGTGGCTGGAACGTGTAACCGGTCGATCCCTATAGGCGGCCGATCACATTTTCGTGACATCAGCCCCATTAAGCAACGCCAATTTGCCGGCTGATGACTGTTCGCCCACGCATTGGCCCCACACGAGGCCCACAACACACGGCGGGCAGACTCCCGAGCGCGCTCGGCGCAAGGACGCCAACCATGGCTGCGGGGCTTGCCTTGCGAGATTCCGCCTTCGATCCCGTCGCAGCGTAGCTTGCCCGACTCCATCAGCTTGACGGCTTCGCGCGCTTCGGAAACAAAAGCGGCGAGCGGCGCGGCGAAGGCCGCTTCGGGAGGGATGAACGTGAGTCTCTGGGGACTGGCGCAGCTTGGCGTTTCGACTGTGATTTTCCTGCTGGCCGCGATGGCGGCCAAACAATGGGGATTGGCGCCGAGTCTCGGCAAGATCGTGCTGACGCTGGCGCTCTATTCCGCCGGCAATCTGATCATGCTCAGGCTGATCCGCGAATTCGGCATGTCGGTGTCGTTCAGCCTGTCGGCAGTGATCCAGCTGGTCTCAGTCAATGTCGTGGCGCTGGTCTTCTTTGGAGAGCGCCTCAACACTTTCCAAGCGACAGGCGTCGTGCTGGCGATCGCGGCCGTCGCGCTGATCACGCTCGGACCCTATATGCAGCGGCTGTAATTGGAGCAGGCCCGGCATGAAATCGACCGCCAAGGCGCTGCTCAACAGAATAGAATTCCCGGTGCTTGCGGCCGGGCTGGCCATCGCCTGCGGGCTATGGGGCCTGGTGGAACTCATGGGCGTGGCGCGCGCCACGACTCCGCATGCGTTGGACACGGAAATCCTGCTCGCCTTCCGCCATGCCGGGCAGCCGGACAGCCCGATCGGTCCGCTTTGGCTGCAAGGCGCGGTGCGCGATATCACCGCGCTCGGCAGCACCAGCGTGCTGGTGCTGATCACGACTGCGGTGATCGTCTATTTTCTGCTGATGCGCCGACCGGCGACCGCACTGTTCGTGTTCGTTTCGGTGGCGGGCGGCCAGGCGGCGTCCAGCCTGCTCAAGTTCGAGGTCGACCGGCCCCGCCCCGATCTCGTCTCGCATCTCGTCAACGAGACCTCGCTCTCCTTTCCGAGCGGCCATGCGATGCTGTCGGCCGTGACCTACCTCACGCTGGGCTCGCTCGCCGCGCGCTTCCTACCGAACCGCAGGATGAAGATCTTCGTGCTCGGCCTCGCCGTGCTCACCACGGTGCTGGTCGGAACCAGCCGCGTCTATCTCGGCGTGCATTGGCCGTCCGACGTGCTTGCCGGCTGGTGCGCCGGCTTTGCCTGGGCCATGTTGTGCTGGCTTGCAGCGCGCCTGCTGCAGCGGCGCAAAGTGGTGGCGGACAGCGAATGAGTGCTCATGTTTCAACTGTTTGTTATGATGCTTGAAACATCATGATATTTGGATTATCCATTGATACTGCAGACTCAGACAGGGGTTCTGGCCAATGATCACTGCCGCGCAGATGCGCGCCGCGAGGGCGTTGGCCGGTATCGACCAGAAAACGCTCGCCGAGCGCGCCGGGGTTTCGCTTCCGACCATCCAACGCATGGAAGCGAGTGAAGGTGTCGTCAGAGGCGTGGTCGATACGCTGATGAAGGTCATCCAGGCACTCGACGAGGCCGGGGTGGAGCTGATCGGCGAGAACCAGGCCAGCGAGCGCGGCGGCAGGGGCGTGCGCCTCAAGCCTGCCACGCCGCAGAACTCCCAAGGCTGAGCCGCACAAGAAGTCGCGACGGCGACCGCCGACAGCCCTGCCGACGATCCCGCCGCCCTTACGGAGCGGAAGGCAGCCCATGGATCAGGTCCGGCGGTCAATCCACCCCCAGGCGCGGCCGGCCTTTGCCGAGCTGTTCACGCCCAAGCTGGTCACGGTGCTGCGCGAAGGCTACACGCTGGCGCATTTCAGGGCTGACGCCGTCGCGGGGTTGACGGTGGCCATCGTCGCGCTGCCGTTGTCCATGGCGATCGCCATCGCGTCCGGCGTGACGCCGGAGCGAGGCCTATACACCTCGATCGTTGGCGGCTTCATCATCTCGGCGCTTGGCGGCAGCCGCTTCCAGGTCGGCGGTCCTGCCGGCGCCTTCATCGTGCTGGTAGCGGCGACGGTGGCGCGCGTCGGCGTCGACGGGCTGCTGCTCGCAACGATGATGGCCGGCGTCTTCCTGCTCGCCATCGGCTATCTCAGGCTTGGCACCTACATCAAGTTCATTCCCTATCCGGTGACCGTCGGCTTCACCGCCGGGATCGCTGTCATCATCTTCTCCGGGCAGATCGTCGAGTTGCTCGGGCTGAAACTCGCCAGCAGGGAGCCCGGGCCGCTGGTGCCGAAGCTGACCGCGATCGGCGAGGCGATCGGCACGATCAGTCCGGCCGCGACCTTCGTGGCGATGCTGACGGTCCTCACCATTGTCTTTCTGCGGCGCTGGCGGCCGAGATGGCCAGCGATGCTGATCGCCATCGGCATCGCCTCGCTGGTCGTGGGGCTGTTCGCCCTGCCTGCGGAAACGATCGGCACGAGGTATGGCGGCATCCCGCGGAACCTGCAATGGCCAGCCCTGCCGCCGGTCAGCCCTGAGAGGATGATCGACGTGCTGCCGGACGCGATCGCCTTCGCGCTGCTCGGAGCGATCGAGTCGCTGCTTTCGGCCGTGGTCGCCGACGGCATGAGCGGAAGGCGGCACCGCTCCAATTGCGAACTGGTGGCGCAAGGCTTCGCCAACATCGCGTCAGCCTTGTTCGGCGGCATATGTGCCACCGGCACGATCGCTCGCACGGCCACCAATGTGAGGGCCGGCGCGCATGGCCCCGTCTCCGGCATGCTGCATTCGGCGATCCTGCTTGTCCTGATGCTGGCGGCGGCGCCCCTGGCCAGCTACATCCCGCTCGCCGCATTGGCCGGCGTACTCGCCGTCGTGTGCTGGAACATGTTCGAGAAGCAGGCTTTCGTCACGCTCCTCAGAGCCTCGCGTGGCGACGCGCTGGTGCTGATGGCGACGTTCCTGATCGTCATCTTCCGCGATCTCACGGAAGGCATCGTCGTCGGCTTCGCGCTCGGGTCGATCCTGTTCATCGATCGCATGGCCAAGTCCATCGCCGTCGAGGCCGATCTGCCGCTGGTGCCGGAGGACGTCGCCGATCGCGCCGCCACTTATGATTCAAGCCAGGCGGCCGACGCCGATACCGTCATCTATCGAATCTCCGGGGCATTCTTCTTCGGTGCCGCCTCGACCGTCGGCGCCGTGCTCGACCGCATCGCAGACCAGCGCAAGAATTTCATCCTCGATTGCTCGGCGGTGCCGTTCCTCGACTCGACGGCGGCAAACGTCCTCGAGGGCGCCGCGCACAAGGCCGGAAGCGCCGGCGTGCGCTTCATCATCGCGGGTGCCGCGCCGCAGACAAGGCGCATGCTGATCAACCACGGCCTCAAGCGGCCGCTGGTTACCTATGCCGCCTCGATTCGCGACGCGCGGGCGCAGCTGAAAGGACAATCGCAGTCCGCGTAGAGCGACATGTTCTCTCAAACTGCCGCTTCGATCGGCTCGGCGAGTTTCGGGTTAGCGCGCGCCGCGATCAGGCAGCCGGCGACGATCAGGCAAGCCCCGGTCAGCGTGGTCCAGGCCACCTCCTCGCCGAAGAAGAACCAGCCGAGCGCGATCGCCCAGATGAAGGCCGAGTATTCCGTCGGGATGAGATATTGCGCTTCGGCGCGGGCGTAGGCCCAACTCATCAGGAATTGCCCGGCAAGCGACAGCATAGCCACCCCGACGAGGTGAAGCCACAGGTCACTCGGCAGCGCGACGGCGAGCCACGGCGCGGCGAGACCAAGGATGACAGCGATGCAGAGGTTCTGGAACAGCATGATCTCGACCGGCTTGGCCAACAGCGCTTGCCGCCGCGCGAGGATCAGATTGTAGCCGTAGAACACCGTCGATACGAGCACCGCGGCCGTGCCCAGGAGCGCATCCTGCGAGTGGCCGGCCTGCCCGAACTGGCCGGCCAGAATGATCGCGACGCCGGCGATGCCGGCCAGCGACGCCCACACCGCCTGGCGCCGGATTCTCTCGCCCAGCAACAAGGCTGCGAGAAAAAGCGCAAACAGGGGCGCGACAAAGCTGAGCCCGATCGCCTCGGCGAGCGGCAATCTGGCGAGACCCCAAAAGAACGAAACCAGGACGATGCCGACGACCACGGCGCGCAGCGCATGCAGCCCCAGCACCGGAAGAGCGGGCTTCGAGCGCGGCCCCGCCGACCAGGCCGCGCCCGCGATCAAGGTCGAGACCAGGCTGCGCCACAGCACCGTGTTGTACACACCGACCGCGATGACCAGGGACTTCATTGCCGCGTCCATCCCGGACAAAAGGAAGATCGCCAGTGCGCATACGAGCACTGGGATCATTGGTGAAACGGCGGCGCCGGTCAGGCTGGATGTCTTCACGGCTTGGCCCATGTGACGGTTGCTGCCGGATATCCCGGAGCGAGCGGCTGAACCAGATGGCAGCCCCGTCGATATGGCGGTCCAGCCCCGATCGACCTCGTTCCCGCCGCAATCGTCCTCAGTCGAGCTTCAGCGCCGCGACCGCGCCTTCGTTCATCAGCGGAACATAGATGGTCGAGTTGCCGTCGGTGCCGATATCGGCGCTGCCCGGCTTGAAAGTGGCGATCGCTTCCGGCGCGGCGCCGCCCTTGTAGCGATAGAGCGTGCCGGTCATGTAGGCGGTGGCATAGATCGTGTCGCCGATGGCGACGACGCCGTCGAGGTCGGCAAAGTTTTGCGCGCCCGGCAGCGGCGTCACCTTCTTGCTGGCGAGGTCGACGGCCAGCAAGCCGCCCGGCGCCGCCGTGCTGAAATCGGGCTTGATGCCCTTGCCCCAGGACGCGACGATCAGCCGAGCGCCGTCGGCGAAGACGCCATTGGGCGAGGCGAGCAGCGCATCCTTGATGAACAGCTCCGGTTTGTCGCCGTCGATACGGTAGATCGTGTCGGCGAGCATATCCGTGAAATAGACCTTGCCCGAGGCATCGGCGGTCATGTCGTTGAGGAAGACGGCGCCGGGCACATCGATGGTAGAGACCAGCTTGCCGCTGGCAAGATCGACGACGCGGACCTTGGTGATGTCGGCGGCGTAAAGCTTGCCGCCGGCGATCGCCATGCCCTTGGGCGCGTCCATGCCGTCCACCCAATGGCGGCTGATGACCTTGCCGTCCAGCGACAGCAGCGACAAATAGCCGTTGCCGTCAGCTTCGCCCGGATTGCCGACGATGTTGGAGACGACGATGCGCTTGTTGGCGGCATCGACCAGCGCCGATTCCGGCTGCTCGAAGCCGCCGGCGCGCCAGATCTCGCCGGCCTCGGCGGTGGCAGCCGTTGCGATGCCGGCGATGGCGAGAAAGGTCGAAGCGATGAGGTTTTTCATGATGCTCTCCTGTGTACGGCCAAGAGCTAGGTTTTTCGATACTTTTCCGGAAGGCGGTTCGAGCGTAGTATCGAGGAGCGATACGAATTCGCGCAAACGAGGTGCATTCCATGAACGGGCCGATCTTCGAGGCGCTGAAACGGACATTGAAGGCCAAGGGCCTGACCTACCGGGCGCTGGCCGAGCGCATGGGCGTTTCCGAGCCGACAGTGAAGCGCATCTTCCATGAGCGCAACTGCAAGCTCGATCGGCTGATGCAAATCTGCGCCGCTGCGGACGTGGAACTGGAGAATGTGCTGGGCTCGATGAACCGGGGACCGGGACCGGCCAACCACGTCGCGCCGGAGATCGAGCGCAAGCTCGCCGCGCGGCCGGCGCTGCTCTTCGTCTTCATCATGCTGTCCGAAAAATTCACGCCCGAAGGCATCATGCGCTCACAGGGTCTCAGCGAAGCTTCGATGTTTCTTTATCTGCGCGACCTGGAAGAGCTTGGGCTGGTGGCGCTCGGGCGCGGCCTGTCGGCAAGATTGCTGGTCGAGACACCGATCCAGTGGGATTTCGAGGGGCCGCTGCGGCCGCATTTCGAGACCACCAACAAGAATTTTGTCGGCTGGGCGATAACCCATCTGGAACGGGAAGCGACCTTCGTCAGCTTCTCGCGGCGCATGCGGCCGGAAACGGCGGAGATGGTGCGGCGCGAGGCGGAGGAGCTGGCGGAGCGCGCCAGGCTGCTTGCCCATCACGACCAGCACACCACGCCGGAAGAGCAGCTCATCGGCTACAAATGGACCTTCGCCTTCGGCGCGACGCCGTTTCCGGCGATCATGCCGATCGGGCCGCATCCGCGCGATGCCGGCGCGCGGACGGATGCCGGGGCGAAAGCAAGGCGGCCGCTGCCGGCGTAGGCGTCAGGCCGCGGCCGAGCCGGCTTCCCCATGCGGCGGCGCGAGGTCGTCGCGCACCTTGCGCGCGAGCTTTCTGGCCGAGCGCTTGGGGCTGTCGCCGAACAATTCGGCGGCATCGGCAAGACAGGTCTTGCTGAGGCTTTTTTCCGCACGCTTCAAGAGCTTGCGCAGAAGCTTGGTGTCTTCGGGCGGACCGAGCGGCTCGCCAGCGGCGGCGAGCAGCGCGCGCATGACGAAGACGTCATGCAGCTCGCCCAGCCGTTCGCCAAGCTTGTCAACCGCTTTGCGGCGCGCCTTGATCGGCGCCGGCCACAGGCGGCCGAGCAGCGACAGATGCATCGAATGCGTCTTGCACGCCTTGCGCAGGTCGTGAAAGTCATCGGCCTCGCCGCGCGAGCTCGCCTTATCCAGCGCCTTTTTCGCCCGCCGCAAGGCGGCGCGGGCGCCTTCGGCCAGTATGTCGGCCGCCTGCTCGGGCTGATCGGGGAGCGACAGCCGGTCGACACGCTCCAGCCCTTCCCGGCAGGCAGCGACCGCGGCGTTTATGGCAGCGTCGAGACCGGGGCCGGCATGGAGCTCATGCTGGCGCAGCACCAGCCGCTCGCGGACGGGATCGAGCCCGCCGGCCGCGGTCTCATCCGGAAAAGCAGAGGCCAGACGGTCTATGGTCTCGATGAGAGCGGTCGCCTCGCGCGGGCCGGCAAGCAGCGCCGACACTTGTTTGTAGCATTCGTTCTCGGTCTGGCAGAACGGTTCGTCTCCGGAACGAACCAGGCGCAGCAAGGCACGCACGCACTTAAGCCGCTTACGGCACTTGTGCAGTCCCTGCTCCGGCTTGTCGCGCGCCGTCTCGAGTTGGCCAAGCGCCTTGCCGATCTCGTCAGCCAATATGCGCCTGACCTCGCCGGTCAGCGGCAAGCGCGGATCGATGCGAAAGCTCATGCGGCTATCTCCGGAATCCCGCCGAGGGCCAGCGACGCGTTGTAAAACCTCGACTCACCGGTGACCTCACGGCCGAGCCAGTCGGGCAGCATTTCGTCAGATACGTCCTCCGGCGTCTCCAGTTCCGCGACCACCAGCCCCGAGAGCACTCCGCCGAACACATCGACTTCATAGAGATAGCCGCGGTGCCTAACATGGTGACGTGTCTTCTCGATGACACGCCCGATCGCGAAGGCCATCAATTCCTTGGCCTCGGCGAGCGGGATCGGATATTCGAATTCGTCGCGCTCGCGCGCCTTGTTGCCGAACTTCAGCGTCAGCGCGGCGGAGCCTCCGTCGCTGATGCGTACGCGAACCGTGCGTCCGGGCTGCGCGGCGACGTAGAACTGGCGAATGCGGATATGCGCCTCGACCAGGCTGCGCCAGGCGGGATCAGCGACCAGGAACTTGCGCTCGACTTCCTTGCCCATGGCCGCGCACTAAAGCCCGCCCGCAGGAAGATGGCAAGCTGCGATGGAATTCAATTTGACTTTAATCAATCGATTGATTAAATGAATGGAATGAGCAAACAAACGAACGCCAAGACGCGGCAACGCGAAGCCTCTCCCGCCGATCAAACGCGCGCGGCGCTGGTGCAGGCCGCGCTGAAGCTGTTCGGCCGGCAGGGCTTCGACGGCACCTCGACGCGCGAGATCGCGGCCGAGGCCAAGGCCAATATCGGCTCGATCGCCTATCATTTCGGCGGCAAGGAGGGGCTGCGCGCCGCCGCCGCCGACTTCATCGTCGAGACCATCCAGGGGATCGCCGGCCAGGCGCTCGGCGCACCCCAGCCGGCGGCCCCTTCGAGCGCGGAAGCCGCCCGGGCGCAGCTCTTTGCCGCGCTGGCGCGGATGGTCGGCTTTGTCGTGGCAAGCCCCCAGGCCGGCGAGATCGTACAATTCGTACTGCGCGAGCTCTCGCACCCAACGGCGGCGCTCGACCGCATTTATGCCGGCGTGTTCGAACCGACGCATCGCCGGCTGTGCCAGATCTGGGAGCAGGCGACCGGCGAACCGGCCGAGAGCGAGGCCACCAGGCTCACCGTGTTCACCATCATCGGGCAGGTCATCTATTTCCGCATCGGGCGCGAGGCGGTGATGCGCAGGATGGGCTGGCGCGAGATCGGCGACCAGGAGGCCGCCAAGGTCGTGGCGGTCGCGACCGACAACCTCAGGGCAATGCTGGCGGCGCGCGACGCAGCCGCCGGCAGGAAGGTCAAATCATGAGCTTACTCTGTTCGCTGCCGCTCGCGGCCCAGCTGTTCGGCGCCTGCGCGCCGGCCGCCCCGCTTGCCGTCGGCTATGTCGAAGGCGAATATGTGCTGCTGGCGCCGATCGAAGTCGCGCAGGTCGAGACCGTGACGGTCAAGCGCGGCGACCGTGTCGAGCCGGGCGCGCCGGTGGTGACGCTGGAAAGCGCCGATGCCAAGATCGCCGTGGCGCAAGCCCAGGCCGCGCTCGCCCAAGCGCAGGCGCAGCTTGCCGACCTCAAGGTGGGCAAGCGGCCGGAAGAGATCGCCGTGCTCAAGGCGCAGGTGGACATGGCGAAGGCGCAGGCTGCCGACGCCAAACGCAAATATGACCGCGCCAGCGATCTCTACAAGCGCGGCACCGGCACCCAGGCCGACTATGACACGGCCTCGGCTTCGCTGGAGACCGCCAACGCGCAGGTCGGCCAGGCGGAGGCGAACCTTGCCGTCGGCGGCCTGCCGGCGCGGGCCGAAACGATCAGAGCTGCCGAGAACCAGGTCAAGCAGGCGCAATCGGAATTGGGGCAAGCCGAGTGGCGCCTGTCCAAGCGCGTGCTGGCGGCGCCTTCGCCCGGCCGCATCGACGACGTGATCCGCAATCCCGGCGATACGGCCGGACCGACCGCGCCGGTGATCTCGATGCTGCCCGACGGCGCGGTAAAACTCAGCGTCTATGTGCCGGAGACGGCCTTCTCCTCGGTCAAGGTCGGCACCCTGCTCAGCGTCCGTTGCGACGGCTGCGGGCCGGATTTGAAGGCACGCGTCAGCTATGTGTCGCCCGATCCCGAGTTCACCCCGCCGGTGATCTACTCGCTCGAGAACCGGCAGAAGCTGGTCTATCTCGTCGAGGCGCGGCCGGAGGGCGATGCCCATCCGCTGCAGCCCGGCCAGATCGTCGATGTCGACCTGGCGGATATTGACAGATGAACGTCATCGACGTCCGTGGGTTGGTCAAGCGCTTCGGCGACAAGACCGTCGTCGACCATGTCACGATGGCGGTCGCCGAGGGCGAGATCGTCGGTTTCCTCGGGCCGAACGGCTCGGGCAAGACGACGACCATCCGCATCATGTGCGGGCTTTTGACGCCGGATGCGGGCGAGGGCACGGTGCTCGGCTTCGACATCCTTACCGACGCACTCAGGATCAAGCGCGAAGTCGGTTACATGACGCAGAAATTCTCGTTCTACGAGGATCTGACGATCGGCGAGAATCTCGAATTCGTGGCGCGGCTCTACCAGCTGAAGCCGGTCGAGAAGTATGTCTCGCACACCCTGCAGGAACTCGGCCTGACGACGCGCCGCAACCAGCTCGCCGGCACGCTTTCCGGCGGCTGGAAGCAGCGGCTGGCACTCGCTGCCTGCATCATGCACAAGCCGAAGCTGCTGCTGCTCGACGAGCCGACGGCTGGCGTCGACCCGAAGGCGCGGCGCGAGTTCTGGGACGAGATCCACCGCCTGGCCAGCGGCGGGCTCACCGTGCTGGTCTCCACCCATTACATGGACGAGGCCGAGCGCTGCCACCGCATCAGCTACATCTCCTACGGCAAGATGCTGGCCACCGGCACCGTGGACGAGGTGGTGAGGAATGCCGGCCTTACCACCTTCGTGCTGCAGGGACCGCGGCTCGACCGCGTGGCCGAGGCGCTGCAGGGGCGTCCGGGCGTCGACCAGGTGGCGCCGTTCGGCGCCACGCTGCATGTCGTCGGCTCCGACAAGGCAGCCCTCGAAAAGGCGCTCGCCGATGTCGAGAAGGAGCACAAAGGGGTGACGGTGGCGCCGGGCGAGACCAGCCTGGAAGATGTCTTCATCCAGTTCATGTCCGGCTCGAAGGACAACATGGCATGAGAGATGGCGTGAGAGCGATCTTTTCCTTCTCGAGACTCGGCGCGCTGCTGATCAAGGAATTCATCCAGATGCGGCGCGACCGCATCACCTTCGCCATGATGCTGGGCGTGCCGCTGATACAGCTGGTGCTGTTCGGCTATGCCATCAACAACGACCCGAAGAGCCTGCCGGCAGCACTCGTCGCGACCAGCAGCGATCCCTACACGCGGGCGATGGTCTCGGCGCTGCAGACCACCGGCTACTATCGCTTCGACCATGTGGCGCAAAGTGCGTCGCAAGCCGAGTTCCTGATGTCGCGCGGCGATGTCGCCTTCGTCGTCACCATCCCGGCCGATTTCGCGCGACGGGTGGAGCGCGGCGACAATCCGCAGATCCTGATCGAGGCGGACGCCACCGATCCGGCGGTGGCGAGCGGTGCCATCTCGACGCTGAGCACCGTCGCCGGCCAGGCGCTGCTGAGAGCGCAAGGCATGCAGGAAGCGGCCAAGGAGGCGGCGCGCGGCCAGCTCGATGTCGTCGTGCACCGGCGCTACAATCCGGAAGGCATCTCGCAATACAATATCGTTCCCGGCCTGCTCGGCGTCATCCTGCAGATGACCATGGTGATGATGACCTCGATCGCGCTGACGCGCGAGACCGAGCGCGGCACGATGGAAAACCTTTTGGCCATGCCGTCCAGCCCGCTCGAGATCATGCTGGGCAAGGTGCTGCCTTACCTGGTGGTCGGCGCGGTTCAGGTGGTGGTGGTGCTGGCGGCGGCGAAGCTCCTGTTTTCCATTCCCTTCATGGGATCGCTGTCGCTCCTACTCTCGGCGGTGCTGGTGTTCGTGCTGGCGCTGGTGCTGCTTGGCTACACGATTTCGACGATCGCGCGCACGCAGATGCAGGCGCTGCAGCTCACCTTCTTCTTCTTCCTGCCCTCGATCATGCTGTCGGGCTTCATGTTCCCCTATCGCGGCATGCCGGGCTGGGCGCAGATCCTTGGCGAGATCTTTCCGCTGACGCATTTTTTGCGCATCACCCGCGCCGTCATGCTGAAGAGCGCGGAACTGCCGGCTGTGGCGACCGAGATCGGCTGGCTGGTGGTGTTCGTGGCGTTGTTCGCCGGCGTTGCGCTGGTGCGGTTCCGGCGGACGCTGGATTGAGCGGCGACTGGCCGATCAGGCCGCCGCCATGATCTCCGCGTAGGTGCCGAAATCGACATTGCCGCCGGAAAGCACCACCGCCACGCATTTGCCGGCGAGATCGATCTCGCCGGACGCGAGCGCCGCGAGCGCGACGCAGCCGCCGGGCTCGACCACCAGCTTCAAGTATGCCATGGCGTCGCGCATGGCTTGCGCCGTGGCCTTGTCGGAGACGGCAACGGCGCCGGCGAGGTTTTTGCGGTTGATCTCGAAGGTGATGGCACCGGGCTCGGCGGTCAGGATCGCATCGCAAATAGAGGCGTGGCCGGGCTCATTCGAGACCCGCTCACCCTTGGCGAGCGAGCGGCGCGTGTCGTCGAAATGCTCCGGCTCGACCGCCCAGATTTGCGTCCGTGCCGAAGCGTCCTTCACAGCGACGGAAATGCCGCTCGACAGACCCCCGCCGCCGCAGGGCACGACAACTGCGTCGAGGCTGACGCCCAGCGCCTTCGCCTGGCGCACCAATTCCAGCCCGATCGTGCCCTGGCCGGCAATGATGGCCGGATCGTCGAAAGGCGGCACCAGCGCCATGCCCTTTTCGATGTAGGGACGAACGATCGTCAAGCGGTCGTCGTTGAAGCGGTCGAACGGCACCACCTCGGCGCCCATCTTGCGCACATTGCCGACCTTGAGCGCCGGGGCGTCCGCGGGCATGGCAATGACCGCCCTGACGCCGAACATGGCGGCCGAAGCGGCGACACCCTGCGCGTGATTGCCGGACGAAAAGGCGACGACGCCGCGGCTGCGCTCTTCTTCGCTTAAGCACGACAATTTGTTGTAGGCGCCGCGGATCTTGAAGGAACCGGTGCGCTGCAGCGTCTCCGGCTTGAACAGGATGCGGCCGCCATAGCGCTTGTTGAGCTCCGGCGATTCGATCAGCGGCGTTTCGACGATCAGCCCGGAAAGCCTGGCGGCAGCAGCGTGGATGTCGGAGATGCCGGGGAGGGCGGTCATGGTGGGCCTCGTGGGAGAATGATGCCCATATGCTGCACGGAAAACGCGGCGGCGCGCCAACGAAAAAATGTAATGGAGACAATATTGGCGATGATAGCGTCGACGGCCGTCACCTTCGTCAGTCTCAGGCGGAGCAAGGAGCGAGGCGACGCGGGAATCCATGTCGGCACCTTCGCGATGCGAGCAGCCGAAGCAGAATGGACACTCTTCGCAGGTACTTCCAGAGCGCGCTCGCTCTCGCTTCTGCATTCCGTAATAAGGGGTCGCGGCATGGATCCTCGGGTCAGGCCCGAGGATGACGAAGCGAAGGGCGGCCGCTGCTCACCCCAGCAGCGCGCGCGTCCGCTTCTTGCCGCCGAGCTTGCGCCAGCTGTTGAAACGATGCGTGGCGGCAGCAAAAGAGATCTTCATCTGCTGGGCGACCGTGTAGCGCGACTTGCCGTCGTCGAACATGCGGTAGCAGCATTCGACGCCTTCCTCGGTCAGCTTGCCGTCCAGCGTCTTGTTGTGCGGATTGGCGGGGTCGAATTTTTCGGCCTGCTGCTCGACCAGGCCTTTGAGCCGCTGCAGGTCGGCCTCGATGCTGGCGATGAGATCGAGAACCGGCTTTGGATCGAATGCGTGCGGGGGCTTCTTGTCCGTCATCCCGTGTTTCCTTCGTTTTTGGCTAATGCGTTCCATATAGGTGAACATTCGGCAATAATGAAGGGTGCGAGCGGAAAGCTGGATCGACGAATTCTGCCTGTCCCGCGGCGTTCGCGATTGACCCTCGGCAAACGATTCCCTAGTTTAGAATCGTTCTAAACTAGGGTGATTTTCTCATGCTTTCCCGTGTTTTCGGCTTTGGCCGCCGCTCCTTCGATTCGCTGTCGGAGCAGGAAATCCTGGCGCTGGCGATTTCGTCGGAGGAGGACGACGGACGCATCTACCGGGCCTATGCCGACGGGCTGGCACAAGAGTTTCCACAATCGGCCAAGGTGTTCGAGGCCATGGCGGAGGAGGAAGACGGCCACCGCGATTCCCTCATCGAGCTTCACCGCAAGCGCTTCGGCGAGCGCATCCCGTTGATCCGGCGCGAGCATGTGCGAGGCTACTACGAACGCAAGCCCGACTGGCTGGTGCGGCCGCTCGGCATCGAGCATGTGCGCCGTCAGGCCGAGGACATGGAGCGGCAGGCTTATCGCTTCTATGTCGAGGCGGCCAAGCGCACCACCGATGCGTCGACCCGGAAGCTGCTCGACGAATTGGCGGCGGCGGAACTCGGCCACGAGAACTCCGCGCATGAACTCGAACAGGAGCACGTCCCGGGCGAGGTGAAGGAGGAGGAAGCGACAACCGAGCAGCGCCAGTTCATCCTCACCTATGTGCAGCCGGGGCTGGCCGGGCTGATGGACGGGTCGGTGTCGACCCTGGCCCCGATCTTCGCCGCCGCCTTCGCCACCCATGCAACCTTCCAGACCTTCCTCGTCGGCCTCGCCGCCTCGATCGGCGCCGGCATCTCGATGGGCTTCACCGAGGTGGCTTCCGACGACGGCAAACTTTCGGGGCGCGGCTCGCCGGTGAAGCGGGGGCTCACCGTCGGCATCATGACGACGCTGGGGGGACTCGGCCACGCGCTGCCCTATCTCATTCCCTATTTCTGGACGGCAACGATCGTTGCCGCGATCGTCGTGTTCTTCGAACTGTGGGCGATCGCCTTCATCCAGAACCGCTATATGCAGACGCCGTTCTGGCGCGCCGCCTTCCAGGTGGTGCTGGGCGGCGCGCTGGTGTTCGGAGCGGGTGTGCTGATCGGCAATGCGTGAGGGCCGACCCTCCTTCTCCCCTTGCGGGCCAATTACGCATCAGGCCCACAGGGGAAGGGAGAGCCGCGTTTCACCCATTCACTATGCGGCTGTCTTCGGGCGCTTCAGCCCTTTCATTTAGCCCGTAATCGCGCACCACATGGGCGATGCGCAGACGATAGCCGGCAAAGATGCCGCCACGGCCGGCCTTCTGCGCCTGCCGGTGCTCCTCGGTGTTGCGCCAGGCCTTGACGGCTTCCTCGTCGCGCCAGAAGGACAGCGAGAGCACGCGCCTCGGATCGGTCAGGCTCTGGAAGCGCTCGACCGAGATGAAGCCATCGATGCCGTCGAGCAGGGGCTTGAGCTCGGCGGCGATGCCAAGATAGGCGTCACGTTTTCCCTCCGCCGGCTCGACTTCGAAGATGACGGCGATCATGCCTCTATCCCTTCTTTGACCGTTACGTCGGTGCGAAAGACCTGCCTCGGGCCATGCGGTGCCGAGACCAGTTTCAGGAAGATCCGGTCTTCCTTGAGAATGAATTTCTCGCGCCGCGCGAACTCATAGTTTGCCTTGCCGGCCGGGTCGGCGGCAAGCCGCGCGCGATAGGCTTCGTAGGCCGCGAGGTTCTCGATGTTGTAGGCCGCGTAAGCCGTGGTGGCCGAACCCTCATGCGGCGCGAAATAGCCGATCAGCTCGGCGCCGCAGCGCGGAATGGCCTGACCCCAGGCGCGCGCATATTGCTCGAACGCGGCCTTGCCGAAAGGGTCGATCTCGTAGCGGATGAAGCAGGTGACGGTCATTTCGGTCTCCTCGTCGATTGGCTTACTGGGTCGGTGGGCTTGCTGGCGGCGACGGTTCGACCACGGTCGAAACATCGCTTCACCGGCTGTGCTAGACGTTCTGGTGTCAGCAGCGTTTGCCGAGCTCCTTGAGCTCGCCTGAGAATAGTGCTTCCCTCACGGGAATGCTTCGATGAGGATCGAACTATGCGTGAAGGACCCGATATCGCCCGCATCGCCAGCCTGGTCGGCGACCCGGCCCGCGCCAACATGCTCAACGCGCTGATGGGCGGCACGGCGCTGACCGCGTCGGAGCTGGCGCTTGAAGCCGGCGTGTCGCTGCCCACCGCGTCCTCGCATCTGTCCAAGCTGATGGACGGCGGGTTGCTGACGCTGGCGAGCCAGGGCCGGCATCGCTACTACGGCCTTGCCGGCCCGCAGGTGGCGGGCATGCTCGAGGCGATCATCGGCGTCGCCGAGGCGGTCGGCCCGAAGCGGGTGCGGCCCGGCCCGCGCGACGCGGCCATGCGCGTGGCGCGGGTGTGCTACGACCATCTTGCCGGCGAGCAGGCGGTGGCGATGCTCGACCGTCTGGTCGACCGGAAGCTGCTGCTGCGCCAGGAGCACGAGATCAGGCTGTCGCCGTCAGCCATTTCGCATTTCGCCGCGCTCGGCATCGAGATCGACAGCAAAGCGAAGCGGCCGATCTGCCGCGCCTGCCTCGACTGGAGCGTGCGGCGATCGCATCTGGCCGGCGCGCTGGGCGCCGCCATCCTCGACAAGGTCATCGTCGAAAAATGGGCGCGGCGCGACAAGGACAGCCGCGCTGTGGTGTTCTCGCCGAAGGGCAAGCAGGAGTTCGAGAGGGTATTTCTCGCGTGACGGACTGGCCGGCTCGGCTGTTGGCTAAGCTCGCTTGAGCGGTTTGCCCAGCTTGAAGAAATCCGCCCACGGATCGGCCTTCTTCAGCTGCCTTAGCGTCGTGGCGTCGCCGAGCGGAAACGCATTGGGCGGCAGGCCCTTCTCGATCTCCGGCCAGGTCACCGGCATCGACACCGTCGCGCCCTTCTTGGCGCGCGAGGAATAGGGCGCGACCGTGGTCGCGCCGCGGCCGTTGCGCAGGTAGTCGACGAAGATCTTGCCGGTGCGCGCCTTCTTCGACAGCGTCGCCGTGTAGCGGTCGGGCGCGGCCTGCTCCAGGGCGCGGGCGAAATCATGGGCGAAGTCCTTCACCTCGTCCCATTCGGCGGAGGGCTTGAGCGGCACCAGTACGTGATAGCCCTTGCCGCCCGACGTCTTGACCAAGGTCGGCAGCGACAGGTCGTTCAGCTTGGCTCGGATATCGAGTGCGGCGGCACGCACCGCCTCGACCCCGATGCCCTCGTCCGGATCGAGGTCGAAGATGATCTGGTCGGGCTTTTCCAGTTCGTCGACGGTCGAGCCCCAGATATGCACCTCGACGACGCCGTATTGGACAAGGGCTGCAAGCCCGTCGAAATCCCTGATGAACAAGATCTCCTCGCCGTCGGTCGGATCGTTCATCCTGGCGATCTTGTCGCTCATGCCCGGTGAGGCATGTTTTTGGAAGAAGCGCTGGCCATGGATGCCATCCGGCGCCCGCACAAGGCTGAGCGGCCGGTTGACGACGAATGGCTCAATTCGCGGCCAGACCAGGGCGTAGTGATCGAGGAGATCCTGCTTGGAGACTTTTTCGTCGGGCCACAGCAGCTTGTCGGGATGCGACAGCTTCACCGAGGTCTTCCCCGTTCCGGCCGAGGTTTTTGGCGCGGTCCTGCCGCTGCTCGCCTTTGCTCCGCTTTCTATCTTGCCGTCGGCTTGCTTCGGCTTTTCCTGCACCACGTCCTCCGCCGGCTTGTCCTCGCGCAGCCCCTGGAACGAGGCGTGGCGGATTATATGGTCGGATGTCCAACTGCGGAACTCCACTTCGCCGACAAGCTCGGGCTTGACCCAGACGAGGCCCTTGCCCTTCGGCACGGCGGCAGAAAAAGGCGACTTCGTCGTCTTGAGGCTGTCGAGTTTTTTCTTAAGGTCCGCAGCCACCTTGCCGGAAAAGCCGGTGCCGACGCGGCCGGCATAGTTGAGCCTGTCGCTTTCATGATAGCCGACCAGCAGCGAGCGCAGGCCGCGCCCGGTCTTGTCCGAGGGCAAGTAGCCGCCGATGACGAATTCCTGGCGCAGCGTGCATTTCGATTTGATCCAGGTGAGGCCGCGGCCGCTGCGATAGGGCGCGTCGGCACGTTTCGACACCACGCCTTCGAGACCCATGCGGCAGACATGCTGCAGCATGACGCTGCCTGGTTCCGCAAAATGATCGCTGAAGCGGACGGCGGATTGCTCCGACCGCTCGCCGAGCAGTTCGGCCAGCGCCTGCTTGCGCTCGACCAGCGGCTCGCGGCGAAGGTCCTCGCCATTGAGCCGCATCAGGTCGAAGACGTAGTAGATGAAGCGGTCGGTGCGGCCGTCCGAGAGATCCGCCTGCAGCATGGCGAAGGAGGACACGCCGCTGTCGGCCAACACGACGATCTCGCCGTCGATGATGGCGTCGCGGCATTTCAGTCCGGCAAGCTCGGCCACGACCGGACCTTCGAACTTCTTCGTCCAGTCAAGGCCGGTGCGGGTCAGCAGCCGGACATCGCTGCCGGCGATCTGCGCCTGCATGCGGTAGCCGTCGAACTTCACCTCATGCACCCATTCCTCGCCGGAAGGCGCATTCTTTTCGAGCGTCGCCAGCTGCGGCTCGACGAATTCGAGGCGTGGGGATTTTGCCTTGCCTGCAGCCGGCTTGTTGGAATGCCAGACCCTTGGTTTGGCGCCCTTGGCCGTCTTGCCTTCGCCGATCTCCTCGATGGTCAAGCCCGACTTTACCGATTGCGGCGCCTCTACAAGTATGTCTTCACCAGGGCGGGCGGCGGCGTCATTGGATTTGATCAGCAGCCAGTTGTCGCGCTTTTCGCGCGGGCGCGGCTTCAGCCTGACCAGATGCCAGCGACCGTTGAGCTTCTGGCCTTCGAGCTCGAAGTCGATATGGCCCTTCTTCATGCCCTTGGCCGGGTCGCCGTCGGGGATCCACCGGCCTTCGTCCCAGACGAGGACGGAACCGCCGCCATATTCGCCCTTCGGAATGGTGCCCTCGAAAGACGCATAGTCGATCGGGTGGTCCTCGACATGCACCGCCAGCCGCCTCTCGTGCGGGTCGAGACTCGGTCCGCGCGTGACCGCCCAGCTCCACAACACGCCATCATGCTCGAGCCGAAAGTCATAGTGGAGCCGCGTCGCGGCATG
This sequence comes from Mesorhizobium sp. WSM3873, assembly GCF_001672445.1. Taxonomy (NCBI): domain Bacteria; kingdom Pseudomonadati; phylum Pseudomonadota; class Alphaproteobacteria; order Hyphomicrobiales; family Phyllobacteriaceae; genus Mesorhizobium; species Mesorhizobium sp. WSM3873. The sequence continues at coordinate 238,642 of NZ_LYTM01000055.1, forward strand.
CTTCTGGACAACGAAGATGCCGCCGGCGTCGGTCTTCTTGCTGGGCGCGAGCTGGCCGGCCGGCTCCGAGGTTTTCCGGAAATCGCGCTTGGCGTGGTATTGCTCGAGGCCGGCCATGACATCGTGCTCCTATGCGGATCTGCGCCTGGACGTAGACGCCACGGCGACCTCCCTGGCAGGCGGGTGCCATCGCAACGGCCAAGGCTCCGCTTCGGTTCCGGGCAGGCGAAAGGCCGGCGGCTGTCCGCCGGCCTTTCGGGCTCACAATTAGTTATTCGGCAGCCTGCAGATTGACCTTGCTTTCCGCGATCTCGGTGAGCTTGCGGTCGGTCGCCTCTTCTTCCTTGAGGTTCTTGGCCAGCACATTGGCGCAGTCGCTGCGGCCGAGCTGCTTGGCCCAGGCGATCAGCGTGCCGTAGCGCGTTATCTCGTAATGCTCGACGGCCTGAGCCGAGGCGATCAGCGCGGCATCGAGGACCTCCTTGTCCTCCACGTCGCCGCTCACGTCGTCAGCCTCCTCGAGGATGCCGTCGATGGCGGGGCAGTTGACGGTCTTGGCCTTGACGCCATGCAGCTCGAATACCTGCTCGACCCGTTCGATGTGGCCCTTGGTCTGCGCGAGATGCTTCTCGAAACCGGCTTTCAATTGCGAATCCGTCGCCTTGTCGATCATCTTCGGCAGCGATTTCTCGATCTGTTTTTCGGCATAATAGATGTCGCGCAGCGTGTGGACGAAGAGGTCGTCCAGCGTCTTGATGTCTTTCGAAAAGAAACCCATGGCGGTTGCCTTCCATGTCTGGTGTTGTCCGGAAGTTGCGCGGCCGGTCCGCCGCCAACGCGGCCGGGTTTCGGCCCCGGCCTTGATCGATCAACGTCACCGCGCAGGGCAGGTTCCTGCCGGCGGACGACGCCGCACGGAAATTTCAAGCCACCTTCGATGCGTGAAACAGAAGCGCGCCCAAGCGACATAGAGACGAAACATATGTGATGCAAAAGTCACACGAGCGGGAAACGCGACAAAAGGCTTCGAAAGACCGCGAATCAGCCGCATTCCAGCCACGATGCAACGCGTTTCGGACCAGAAATTAACATCGCGTTCACCGACTATTCACGCCTCGAGGCTATGATCCCCGCAATTCGGAAGGGACATCCGAAAACGGGACAGGGACAGGAAAAATGAACTTCTGGAACCACATCGCCGGCTATGCCGCCGCCATCCGCGAATTCGTCGCGCCGACCTATCGGCCCGAGCGCTATTACATGCGCGGCCCGGGCCCGGCCTGCGCGCGCCGCGGCAACTCGCTCGGCATCGGCACGCACTGACCACGATGCTCGACAGCCGCCACAACAGCCGGATCTGCAAGCCGGCCGACAACACCCGCGCCACGACCTATCGTGACGAGCGCCCCGCCGTCGTCGACGGCAGGCGTGCGACAACGCCGCGACTTTGACGCCGCCGCCGGCTGGCTTAGTGTCCCCCTAGCTTAGTGCCTAGGGGCACAAGCAGCCGGGGCCGACATGACCGACCTGTCCGAACAGAAACGTCCCCTTCTCCCAGGCCAAGCTTACGATGCCCGCCAGCCGCTGCTCGTGTTCGACGGCGTCTGTGTGTTCTGCTCGGGCTTCGTCCAGATCGTCCTCAAGATCGACCGGAACAAACGCTTCCGCTTCGCCACCGCGCAATCGCCGCTCGGCGAGGCGCTGTTTCGTGAGCACGGCCTGCCGACCGAGGATTACGACAGCAACCTCGCCATCATCGACGGCGCCGCCTTCACGAAGCTCGACAGTTTCGTCGCCGTCATGGCGGCGCTCGGCTGGCCGTGGCGCGCCGCGAGATTGCTGCTCGTCCTGCCGCGGCCGCTGCGCGACTGGCTGTACGACCGCATCGCCAAGAACCGCTATGCGCTGTTCGGCCGCAAACACAGCTGCGAGATCCCCTCCGCCGAGCTGCGGCAGCGGCTGATCAGTTGAGATCGGAGGGTCGGATGAAGCTTCTGATTGTCCGCGGTTACGGCACCTTCGGCGGACGCATCGTGCAGTTGCTGGAGAGCGAGCCGCGTCTGACCTTGCTCGTCGCCGGCCGCTCGCTCGCCGAGGCGGAGGCCTATTGCAAAGGTACCAAGGCCAGGCTCGCGCCGGTGATTTTCGATCGCGACGCGGATTTTATCGCGGCTGGCTCGAACCGGCGCAGGCTTCGAGCGCGACCGTATCCCCGGCCGTCCCGCCAAGCTCGCGACAGCCCTTGGCCGTGCACAAGGTCCAGCCTCCCCCGGTTGCGCCGGAGGCCGCGAGCACCAGCCGCGGCTGTGGCCCGATCCGTGGCGCATAGACCCACCATCCGTCCCGCAGCACCGAGCCTTCCGGCGGCTCCATGCCGGCGCCGGAGCCCTTGACGCGCGCTTCGACGACGCGCAGACCTGCCGGCGTCACCTTCCAGTGCTCTTGCCAGCGCGTCCGTTCCACCGAATGTGTCCAGGACAAGGTAAAGGCGGCAACGGCAAGCGTCACCGACTTGCCGGCTGCGAGGATGCACAGGCTCATGCAGGGCCGGCCGCGGATGCCTGGCGCGCGCGCCAGCGGTGCCAGCCGATCCAGAGCAGCGCCAGCGCCCAGCCGCTTTCGTCGGTGAGCGGCAGCGCCGCCACCAGCAGCACGCCGGCGGCGAAGGCGACCAGGCGCTCCCACCAGGCCATGCGGCGGGCGAGGAAGCCGACGGCGGCGGCGCCCCAGAGCACGATGCCCATGCAGGCTTTGGCGACGATGTAGGCGACCTCGACCGGATAGCCGAACGAAGCCGCGATCGGGCCTGCATCCTGCAGCATCAGCGCCGGCGTGTAGACGGCCATGAACGGCACGACGAAACCGGCGATGGCGAGCTTCGTCGCCTGGATGCCGATCTTCAGCCCGCTTTCCTTGGCCATAGGCGCCGCGGCGAAAGCGGCGAGCGCCACCGGTGGGGTGAGATCAGCCATGATGCCGAAATAGAAGACGAACATGTGGCTGACGATGAGCGGCACGCCGAGCGACAGCAGCGCCGGGCCGGCGAGCGAGGAGGTGATGATGTAGTTGGGGATGGTGGGGATGCCCATGCCGAGCACCAGGCAGGTGAGCATGGTGAGCAGCAGCGACAGGAACAGATTGTTCTCGCCGATGGAGATGATCCAGCCGATGAAGGTCGAAGCGATGCCGGTCAGCGTCAGCGTGCCGATGACGATGCCGACGATGGCGCAGGCGATGCCGACAGGCAGCGCGTTCTTCGCCCCTTCGGCAAGCGATTCGACGCAGATGCGCAGCGTCTCGCGACCGCCCTTGAAAGTGACGCAGGCGACAATGAGCGCCGCGATGACGAGGCCGAGGATGTTGACGCCGAAGCGCATGAAGGAGGCGGCGGCAAGGCCGAGCGCCAGCCAGAAGACGACGCGGAAGGCGAACGGTCCGATCAGCGCCGCCAGCGGCGTGCCGAGGATCAGCACGATGGTCAGCGCCAGGCCCATGGTGCCGGCGAAGATCGGCGTATAACCGGCGAAGAGCAGGTAAACCAGCACGGCAAGCGGCAGCACCAGCGGCCAGTGCTGCCGCACCGCGTCCCAGGGATTGGGCAGTTCGGCCTTGGCCATGCCGTGCAGGCCGGCCTTGCCCGCCTCCAGATGCACCTGCCAGAAACAGGCGCCGAAATAGAGCAACGCCGGAATGATCGCCGCCTTCACCACCTCGGCGTAAGGGACGTTCAGCGTCTCGGCCATGATGAAGGCGACCGCGCCCATCACCGGCGGCATGATCTGGCCGCCCATCGAGGACGTCGCCTCGACGGCGCCGGCGAAGGCCGAGCGGAAGCCGAAGCGTTTCATCAGCGGAATGGTGAACTGGCCGCTCGCCACGACATTGGCGACGCCCGAACCGGAGATGGTGCCCATCAGCGCCGAGGAGAGCACGCAGACCTGGGCCGGACCGCCACGCCAGGAGCCGACCAGGCCAAGCGCGAAATCGTTGAACAGCGCGATCATGCCGGCGCGTTCGAGGAAGGCGGCGAAGACGACGAAGATGAAGATGTAGGCCGCCGAGACATAGACCGGCGTGCCGTATATGCCTTCGGTGCCGAAGGCGAAGGTGTCGACGAGCTGGGCGAAATCGTAGCCGCGATGGATGAAGGGCGGCGGCAGGTGATTGCCGACGAAGCAATAGGCGAGGAAGATGAAGGCGATCACCGCGAGCGGCAGCCCCATCAGCCGCCTTGCCGCTTCGAAGACGAGCACCACCAGCAGCGTGCCGACGATCAGGTCCGGCGTGGTGAGGAAGCCGGAGCGGCGGATGAGGTCGGCGTAGAAGACCCAGTTGTAGAGGCCGGTGCCGAAGCCGAGCGCGCCGAGCGACCAGAACGCGGCCTTCGCCGCTACGCCGGTGGCGCGCAGGTTGGCGATCAGGCCGAAGCCGAGCAGCAGCAGGAAGCCGACATGCATGGCGCGTACCACCTGGCTGGGCAGGCTGCCATAGGCGGCGATGTAGATCTGGAAAACGGAGAAGGCGACGGCAATTAGGAAGGCCGCCTTGCCGGCGATGCCGCCGCCGAAGCCCGGCGGCAGGCCTTCGACCTGTTCTTCGGCGACAGGGAGATGAAAAGTGGTCGAATTGCCGTCGGTCGTTGTTCCAGACGTTGCTTTGCTCATCCGAGGCGCTCCATAGCAGACTGCCGCGCCATCCTCGCTTACTTGATCAGCCCTTTTTCCTTGTAATATTTCTCCGCGCCGGGATGCAGCGGCACCGGCATGCCGTCCAGCGCCTTGGCCGGATCGATCGCCTTGGCGGCGGCATGGGCGGCGGCGAGCTGGTCGAGATGCTCGAACATCAGCTTGGTCATCTGATAGGCGGTCTCGTCGGAAACATCGGCCCGGGTGACAAGGAAATTGCCGACCGCGGCGGTGGCGACATCCTCGGTCTGGCCCTCATAGGTGCCCTTGGGAATGATCACCGAAAGATAGGGCGAGCCGATCTTGGCGACGTCCTCGGCCGGCACGGCGACGACGTTGATCGGCACCGAAGTTGCGAGATCGCGGATCGAGGCGACGCCCAGGCCCGCCGATTGGAGCGTGGCGTCGAGCTGCCGGTTCTTGATCAACTCGACCGACTCGGCGAATGGCAGGTACTCGACCCGTCCAAGATCCTCATATTTCAGCCCGGCGGCGGCGAAGATGGCGCGGGCGTTGAGCTCGGTGCCGGAGGCGGGCGCGCCGACCGACAGGCTCTTGCCCTTGAGGTCGGCGAGGGTCTTGATGCCGGACTCCTTGCTGGCGACGATCTGGATATAGTTCGGATAGATGGCGGCGATGCCGCGCAGCTTGTCGAGCTTGCCGGGGAAGCCGGCTTCGGTGTTGCCTTCGGCGGCGAGCTTGACGGAATCGCCGAGCGCGAAGGCGATCTCGCCCTTGCCCTGCTGCAGCAGGTTGAGGTTCTCGACCGATGCCTTGGTTGCCTGCACCTGGGTGCGGGCGCCTTCGATGCCCTTGCCGTAGATTTCCGACAGCGCGACGCCGAGGGGATAGTAGACGCCCGACGTGCCGCCGGTCAGCACGGTGATGAATTCCTGTGCCCCGGCCGACATGGCGCCGAGGCCGAGCGACAATGCCAAAGCGCCGGCGGCAACAAATTTCGTCCTGAAATCGAGCATTTGGTTTCCTCCTCCTGATGGTCGCGCCGCGCCGCCTCTGCCGGCGCGAAGCTGGGAGTTTAGACAGGAGGCGCCAAATGCCAACCCGCAATTGCAGCCATTAGACGAACGATCGAGGGGTGGCGAAAGCGCCGGCTTGCGCTCGAGTGCTTTGGAGGCGAAAGATTTTCGCGGCGCCTGTCGAAATCGGCCGTGGCCGCACGACATAGGTCGGCCCGCGACGACGCGGCCTTCGAGAAAACGGAGAAGACCATGCGATACATGCTTTTGATCTACAATGACGAAGCGGCAATGGCGAATGCGCCGCGCGACAAGACCGAACAGACGCTTGCCGCCTACGGTGCCTATACCGAAGCCTTGAAGAAATCCGGCGCGTACCTTGCCGGCGAAAGGCTGCGCCCGACCCAGGCGGCCACTTCGATACGGCTCGCCGACGGCAAGACCAATGTGCTCGACGGTCCCTATGCCGACACAAAGGAACAGCTTGCCGGCTTCTACATGATCGAAGCGACCGACATCGACACCGCGATGGAATGGGGCGCGCGCTGCCCGGCAGCCAGCACCGGCACGGTCGAGGTGCGGCCGATCTGGGAAATGACCGACTACCGGTCCTAGCAATATGGACAAGCGCCCGGAGACGGCGCGGGCGGCGGCCGAGGCGGCCGCCCGGCAGAGCTACGGCAAGCTGGTTGCCTATCTCGCTGCTCGCATGCGCGACGTTGCCGGCGCCGAGGACGCGCTGGCCGACGCGTTCGCCGCCGCACTGGAGCGCTGGCCGAAGAGCGGCGTGCCCGAAAAGCCGGAGGCCTGGCTGCTGGCGGTGGCGCGCCGCCGCGACGTCGACGCCGTGCGGCGGCGGCTGACCGGCGAGGCGGCCCGCGGCCACCTGCAGCTGATTGCCGAAGAGGCGGAGGCGCGCATGACGCACGAGGATTTGCCCGACGAGCGGCTGAGGCTGATGTTTGCCTGCGCACATCCGGCGATCGAGGCCAGCGTACGCGCGCCGCTGATCCTGCAGACCGTGCTTGGCTTCGACGCCGCAACCATCGCCTCGGCCTTTCTGGTCTCGCCGACGACGATGGGCCAGCGCCTGGTGCGCGCCAAGAGCCGCATCCGCGAGGCCGGCATCCCCTTCCGGGTACCGGAGCGGGCCGAGCTCGGCGAGCGGCTCGAGGCGGTGCTGGAAGCGATTTACGCCACCTTCGCCGAGGGCTGGTCGGATCCGGCCGGCACCGAGACGCGCCGACGCAACCTGGCCACGGAAGGCATCTGGCTCGGCCGGCTGGTCGCGTCGCTGATCCCGGACGAGCCGGAAACGCTCGGGCTCCTGGCGCTGATGCTTTTCGCCGAAGCGCGGCGCACGGCGCGGCGCAGTCCCGACGGCGACTTCGTGCCGCTGGCTGAGCAGGACGTGGCGCTTTGGGACGACAAGCTGATCGACGAGGCGGAAGTGCTGCTCAGGCGCGCCGCGATCAGGGGAACCATCGGCCGCTACCAATTGGAGGCTGCGGTCCAGTCGGCGCACACGGCAAGGCGGCGGAGCGGCCGCACCGACTGGGCCGCGATCCGCCAGCTTTACGACGCGCTGATGGCGATTGCCGGTTCGCCGGTGGTGGCGATCAACCGCGCCGTGGCGATCGCCGAAGCCGAGGGCGCAGCCGAGGGTCTTGCCGCGCTCGACGAGATCGGCGGCGATAAGCGGGTTGGCGAGTACCAGCCCTATTGGGCGGCGCGGGCCGAGCTCTTAGCCAGGCTCGGCAGGACGGCCGAGGCCGCCGAGGCTTACGACCGGGCGATCGGCCTCGAGCGCGATCCGGCCTTGCGCCATTTCCTGCAGGCCGAGCGGGGGAAGCTAGTCCGCAACTGAGGCGAGACACCAGTTCTCGCAACTAGTCCTGCGGCCACATCTCATGAGAAAGGTTCAGTTTCCGCATGATCGCATGCTGGCGCAACTTGCCCCACAGCCGTTCGATGTTCGGCCAGGCCACGCGAGCGCTCTTGGTGTCGGGATGCCAGGCCACCAGCATCACGAGATAGATGTCGACAAGCGAAAGTTCCTCACCGGCCAGCCACTCACGGCCGGCGAGCACGCTGTCGACAATGGCAAAGCCGCGATCCATTTCCGCGATAGCCGCCTCCTTGACCACCTGCACGCTATCGGCGTCGGCCGTGTAGCGGTGGGGGTAATAGAGCCTCAGGATCGCGGGATAGAGCGCCGACGACATGAAGGCCATCCAGCGCAGGAAATCGGCGCGCGCCGGCGAGCCCGCTTGCGGCGCCAGATGCGCTTCCGGATGACGCTCGGCGAGCAGGATGCAGATCGCTGCCGATTCGGTCATCGACCGGCCGTCGGGCAATGTCAGCGCCGGCACCTGGTTCAGCGGGCTGATGGCGAGGAAAGCCGGATCGGGCGGATCCTTTTTCGGCACGTCGATCTGCCGGAAAGGTGCGCCGGCCATGGCCAAGGCCGCCTCGACGACGAAGCCGCCGCTGCCGGGACGCGTGTAAAGCTTGTACATAAAATCCTCCCGCCGGCCGATTCGAGGCCGGCGGCGATTTGAACCGGAAGCGGCGCCTTCCTCAAGCCGGGCTCCGCTTGCCACAGACGCTTTTTGAGCGATCCAGCTTGCATCATCCCGGGAGTGCCGCTTGTCCGCAAGCTCTTGAGATTGGCTGTGGCGCTCCCGACTTCGTCATTCGCGGGCGGAGCAAGGAGCAAAGCGACGCGCGCAGACCCGGGGCCCATGCCTTGGCGTCTCCACGTCACAAGCGTTGCGGATCTTTCTGCGGAGGAGGAACAGCGGCTCGGTTAATCTCGGATAAGACAGGTGGTATCCATTCTGGACCGTGGCATTTCCGGCCACGGTCACGGCGTGGATGCCAGGATCGACGCGACGGAGTTTCGCTCCTGCTTCGCCCTGGGACTACGACCGTGAGGGGCTGAAAGCCATTCCTCGAGGGATGAGCGCCTAGGCCCCCAGCCCGTCGAACAGGATCGTCGAGAGATAGCGCTCGGCGAAGGACGGAATGACGACGACGAGGTTCTTGTCCTTGTTTTCCGGCCGCGAGCCGACGACGATCGCCGCCTGCAGCGCGGCACCCGACGATATGCCGACCGGCACGCCTTCGAGGCGGGCGACGAGGCGCGCATTGGCGACCGAATCCTCGTTCGAGACCCTGACGATCTCATCATAGATCGTGGTGTCGAGGATCTTGGGCGCGAAGCCGGCGCCGATGCCTTGAATCTTGTGCGGGCCGGGCTGGCCGCCGGAGAGCACCGGCGAGGCTTCCGGCTCGACTGCCACCACATGCAGCGAAGGCTTGCGCTTCTTCAGCACCTGGCCGACGCCGGTGATGGTGCCGCCGGTGCCGATGCCGGCCACGAAGATGTCGACCTCGCCATTGGTGTCGTTCCAGACCTCCTCCGCCGTGGTGCGGCGGTGGATTTCCGGATTGGCCGGGTTCTCGAACTGCTGCGGGATGATGGCGTTGGGCAGCGTCGCGGCAAGCTCGTCGGCCTTGGCGATGGCGCCCTTCATGCCTTTCGGGCCTTCGGTGAGCACCAATTCGGCACCGAGCAGCGCCAGCATCTTGCGACGTTCGACCGACATTGTCTCCGGCATGGTGAGGATCAGCTTGTAACCCTTGGCGGCGGCGGCGAAGGCCAGCGCGATGCCGGTGTTGCCGGAGGTCGGCTCGATCAGCGTGGTCTTGCCCGGCGCAATCTTGCCGGCCTCCTCCAGCGCCTCGATCATCGAGACGCCGATGCGGTCCTTGACCGAGGCGATCGGGTTGAAGAATTCAAGCTTGGCCAGCAGGTTGGCGACGACGCCCTTCTCCTTGGCGAACTTATCCAGCCGCACCAGCGGCGTGTCTCCAATCGTCTCGGTGATCGAGTTGAAGATGCGGCCGCGGCCGGGGACGCGCGCGGAGGTGACGGGCTTGTTCATTGGTTTCGCTCCCAAGGCAAAGGCATAGGCAAACAGAATAAGGCTTTCAGCCGCGCAAGATAGGCTGCTCGCCCAAAATTTCCGAGTGGGGCGATTGCTGAAAACCTCCCCGCGCCGGAAATGCATTTTTTGGATCGGCCCGTTTTGGGGACGCTTTCCCCGAAATGGGGGCCGGTTGAGAATGGGCCTTATTGACGGGCCGCGATGGCGGCTGCCGCTCCCATCATGAAGCCGGCGGCGGTGCGGTTCAGCACCTTCAGCGCGCGCGGCGATTTCAGGAACCAGCGCGCTTTGGCAGCCAGCGCCAGATAAGGGACCAGCACCACGAACAGCACGACGACGGTCAGCGCGACGAGGATGCCGTAGTCGGCCGGCGTGATCGTCTTCAGGTCGACGATGGTCGGCGTGATGGCGAGATAGAAGATCATCGTCTTCGGGTTGCCGAGCGTCACCGTCAGCCCGGCGATGAAGCTCGACGCCAGGCCGCTCTTGCTCTTCCGCGCCTCGACCGTTTCGGGCGAGATGCCGCTCGTCCAGAAGCGCCAGGCAAGGAAGGCGAGATAAGCGACGCCCGCCCATTTGATGGCGAGAAACACCATGCCGAAGGTCTGGGCGACGAAGGCGAGGCCAAGCACGACGGCGGTGAGGTAGGTAATGTCGCCGAGCATGAGACCGAACGACATAGCCAGCGACGAACGGAAGCCGGAGCCGAGCGCGCGGGCAACAAGCGCAGTCACGCCGGGGCCCGGAATGGCGGCGGCGACGCCGAGGGCGGCGCTGTAGGCGAGAAATCCTGTCAGTGTCATGGTTTGAACCCAACGCTATCCCGAGATCGGGATCCAGAGCGGCGGCCTCCTACCACGGCGTCGGGGCGGCGTTAATTGCCTTGCGGCCGGATTCGGTTGCACCAGCGCCGCTTCAGGACCGGCCGTCGCCGTAGGTGACGCGCCATATCGTGCCGTTGCCGTCCTCGGTCATGATCAGCGATCCATCCTTCGCCACCGCGACACCGACCGGCCGGCCCCAGACCGCATCGTCCGCGATGACGAAGCCGGTGGCGAAATCCTCATACTCGCCGGTCGGCTTGCCGTCCTTGAACTTCAGCCGCACCACCTTGTAGCCGGTGCGGACATTGCGGTTCCACGAGCCGTGCAGGGTGACGAAGGCGTCGCCTTTATAGTCGGCCGGGAAGTTGCCGCCCTCGTAAAAGGCGATGTTGAGCGGCGCCGAATGTGCCTGGATCAGCACGTCCGGAACCGTGACCTTGCCGGCGAGATCGGGCCGCGCGCCTTTGTGGCGCGGATCCTCGTTGTCGCCGATATAGTACCAGGGCCAGCCATAGAAGGCTCCCTCCTTGACGGCGGTCGCATATTCGAAAGGCACGTTGTCGCCGAGCTCGTCGCGTTCGTTGACGACGCACCAGAGCGCGCCCGTGGCCGGCTGCACCGTCATGCCCGAGCAGTTGCGCAGGCCGGTGGCGACCATCCTGCGGTTCTTGCCGTCAGGATCGAAAGCGAGCACATCCGCTCGGCCTTCCTCCGCGCCCCAGGTAGCGCCGAGCGGTGCCGATCTCGCCCATTCTTCGACGCCGCCCTTCGGCCTCGCTCCCATGCCCTCCGCGGTATTCGAGCCCGAGCCGACCGAGAGATAGAGCGTTTTGCCGTCGGGCGAAAAGGCGATGTCGCGCGTCCAGTGATGGCTCGACGGGATGTCCGAGACGATCGTTTCGGGCTCGCCGGAAGCTTTGAGGTCGCCGTCGCGATAGGCAAAGCGGACGACGCTGTTGCTGTTGGCGACATAGACCCATTGCGGCTTGTCGCCCGGCGGATAGAAGGCGATGCCGTAGGGCCGGGTCAGGCCTTTGGCAAAGACCGACTTCTCGGCGGACTTGGCGCTGCCTTCGGCCAGTCGATAGACGCGGACCTGGTTCGCCCTGCTGTCGGCGACGAAGAGATCGCCGTTCGGCGCCGTGCGCACGACACGCGGGCTGCTGATGCCCGAAGCCACCAGCTCGGCCGAAAAGCCGGGTGGGAGGGCTGGCGTGGCATCCTCGGGGCGATCGGTGACACCGCCGCCGTTCGAGGCGGATTCGGCGACATTCGGCTTCGGGAGATCGTCGGGCCTGATGAGGCGCCGCACGCCGGGCCGGTCGGCCTTCCAGTCACCGAAGGCCTTTTTGCCGGTGAGCAAGGGCTGATCGGCCTGCTGCGCGACGGCGCCGGAGGCCAGGAACAAAGCGAGGGCGGCAAGGCCGGCAATGCGTATCATGCTGTTCTCCGTTATTCGCCAACGTGCATCAGCAACCAGACAGCGAATATCGGGCAGGCTTTCCAAAAGAGAAGCCGGGCATGCGGATTTTGACGGGAAACGCCGGCAGTTCAGCTCTCTTCGATATCCAGATCGTCGTCGAGCTGCTTTTCCAACGCGACCAGATCGGCCGGCAGCGGCAGGCCCATGGCGCGCATTTCCCTGAGCTTCTCGCGCAGTAGCTCCTGGATCTCGTGATCGTCTTCCGGCTGGTTCACCATCTCCTCGAGCAGCAGGCTGATCTGGGCCTTGAACGATTCCAGCGCCATTTCCACCCTCCTTGCGACGTTTCCCGCTCGCCTACCTCAGCATGCGCGAAATCAACTGGGCCGTATAGTCGACCATCGGGACGATGCGGGCATAGTTCAATCGCGTCGGGCCGATGACGCCGAGCGCGCCGACGACGCGCGCATCTTTGTCGCGATAGGGCGCGACCACGAGCGACGAACCGGACAGCGAAAACAACTTGTTCTCCGAGCCGATGAAGATGCGCACGCCCGGACCTTCCTCGGCGAGGTCGAGGAGCTGCAGCAGTCCGTCCTGCGTTTCCAGATCCTCGAACAGATGGCGCAGCAATTCGAGATCGGCCTGGGCGGTGACGTTTTCCAGAAGATTGGCGCGGCCGCGCACGATGAGGCGCGCCGGCAGGCCGCTTTCGGCGCCGGCCCAGACGGCGAGGCCCTTCTCGACCAGTTCCTGCGACAGCGTGTCGAGAGCCGCCCTGGTCTCGTCCTTGATGCGCGCGATCTCGACCCGGGCCTCGGCCAGCGTGCGGCCGCGGATATGGGCGTTGAGGAAGTTCGAGGCCTCGTGCAGCTGCGAGACGGTGATACCGGCCGGCAGGTCGACAACGCGGTTCTCGACATCGCCGCTCTGCGACACGAGGACGGCGAGCGCCTTGGTGGGTTCCAACTGGATGAACTCGATGTGCTTCAGAGCCACCTCGTTCTTGGCGGCGAGCACCAGGCCGGCGCCGCGCGACATGCCGGAGAGCATCTGGCTGGCCTCTGTCAGCATATGCTCCAGCGTCGCGCCCGAGCCCGAGGCACGCACCTGCGCCTCGATGACGCGGCGCTCGTCGTCCGACAGATCGCCGAGCTCCATGAAGGCATCGACGAAGAAGCGCAGGCCGGTCTGGGTCGGCAGGCGCCCGGCCGAGATATGCGGCGCGTAGATCAGCCCCAGATGCTCGAGGTCGCTCATCACGTTGCGGATGGTGGCCGGTGACAGCGACGACGGCAGGATGCGCGACAGGCTGCGCGAGCCGACCGGCTCGCCGTCGCGCAGATAGGAATCGACAATCCGCCGGAAGATGTCGCGCGAGCGCATGTCGAGCGACTGAAGCACGGGCGGCTGCGATGCGGGATCGACTGCCTTGTTCATTCCAGCGAAAAACCTCCTATTGGAAGATATAGACTTAAGCCTCCCTGGCGCAACCCGGGCCATTTTCCCTTTGCGCGGAGTTTCCTTGGCGCCCTTTTCCTTTGCGCCATCCATCGCATGCGTCTACAAGCCGCCGACGAATCCAAAACCATAGGAAAGAAGGCCGAATGCGCCCCTCCAAACGCCAGCCCGACGAAATGCGCGCCATCTCCTTCGAGCGCGGCGTCTCCAAGCATGCCGAAGGCTCGTGCCTGGTGAAGTTCGGCGACACGCATGTGCTGTGCACGGCGAGCCTGGAGGAAAAGGTGCCGGCCTGGATGCGCAATTCCGGCAAGGGCTGGGTTACGGCCGAATACGGCATGCTGCCGCGCTCGACGGGCGAGCGCATGCGCCGCGAGGCTTCCGCCGGCAAGCAGGGCGGCCGCACGCTGGAGATCCAGCGGCTGATCGGTCGTTCGTTGCGCGCCGTTGTCGACCTGCAGGCCCTGGGCGAACAGCAGATCACCGTCGACTGCGACGTTATCCAGGCCGACGGCGGCACCCGCACCGCCTCGATCACCGGCGGCTGGGTGGCGCTATACGATTGCCTGCGCTGGATGGAAGCGCGCCAGATGGCCAGCGTTTCCAAGGTGCTCAAGGACCATGTCGCGGCGATCTCCTGCGGCATCCATGACGGACAGCCGGTCATCGATCTCGATTATCTCGAGGATTCCTCGGCCGGCACCGACGCCAATTTCGTCATGACCGGCAAGGGCGGCATCGTCGAGATCCAGGGCACGGCGGAAGGCGAGCCCTTCTCCGAAGAGCAGTTTTCGGCACTGATGGGACTGGCCAAGAAGGGTATTTCTCGGCTGGTCAGCCTGCAGCAGATGGCGGTGGCGTAGGTTTTCGAATGCCGAGCCTAGGCACCCCCCTCTGGCCTGCCGGCCATCTGCCCGACAGGGCAGAGGGGGGTGCTTCGTGACTCCCTCCGCGATTCTGGAATCAGCGCTCTACGTCACAGACCTAACCGCTGCCGAAGCCTTCTACCGCGACATCCTCGGCCTGGATCCGCTGGGCAAGGTCGAAGGCCGCCACGTCTTCTTCCGCTGCGGCAACGGCGTGCTGCTCATCTTCAATGCCGAGGCGACGAAAATTCCGCCGGCGCCCGACGCCAGGCTGAAGGTGCCGCCGCACGGCACGGTCGGCGAGGGACATCTTTGCTTCACCGCGACTGCAGCCGAGATTGCCGAATGGCGCAAGCATCTGGCGGCCAAGAACATCGCCATCGAAAGCGATTTCGAGTGGCCGCAGGGCGGACATTCGATCTATATCCGCGACCCTTCGGGCAATTCGATCGAGTTCGCCGAACCAAGGATCTGGGGTCTCTGAATGCATTCTTTGAACGGACAAAAGATCGTCGTCGCCAGCCACAATGAAGGCAAGCTGCGCGAATTCGCCGACTTAATGGCCCCGTTCGGCTTCGAGGCGAAGTCGGCCAAGGATTACGGCCTCCCGGAACCGGACGAGACCGGCACGACCTTCGAGGAGAATGCCTATATCAAGGCCTATGCCGCCGCCAAGGCCACCGGCCTGCCGGCGCTGTCGGACGATTCGGGGCTCTGCGTCGACGCGCTCGACGGGGCGCCCGGCGTCTACACCGCCAACTGGGCCGAGACGGCGGACGGCACACGCGATTTCGGCATGGCCATGCAGCGCACCGAAGTGGCGTTGCAGGAGGTCGGCGCGACCGAGCCGGCGCAGCGCACCGGCCGTTTCGTCGCGGTCATCTGCCTCGCCTTTCCCGATGGCGAGGCCGAATATTACCGCGGCGAGGCCGAAGGCACGCTGGTCTGGCCGCCGCGCGGCACGCTCGGCTTCGGCTACGATCCGGTGTTCCTGCCCAACGGCTTCGCCAAGACTTTTGGCGACATGAGCGCCGAGCAAAAGCATGGCTGGAAGCCCGGCCAGGCAACAGCCCTGTCGCACCGCGCCCGCGCCTTCCAGAAGTTTGCCCAAGCCCGCTTGGATTTGGCGCGGCTGGATCTGGCGCGGCTCAGGTCAAAATGATTGGGACAGGCCAGACCATGCCGCTCGACCGCAGCCCCGGCTTCGGCGTCTATATCCATTGGCCGTTCTGCGCGGCCAAATGCCCTTACTGCGACTTCAACAGCCACGTTCGCCACCAGCCGGTCGACCAGGAGCGTTTTGCGCGGGCCTTCGAGACGGAGCTCAAGACGATGCGCGCCCGCACCGGGCCGCGCGAGGTGACCAGCGTCTTCCTCGGCGGCGGCACGCCGTCGCTGATGAAGCCGGAAACGGTGTCAGCGGTTCTGGAAGCCGTAGCGAAGAACTGGACGGTGCCTGCCGGGATCGAGGTGACGCTGGAGGCCAATCCGTCCTCGGTCGAGGCGGAGCGCTTCCGCGGTTATCGGGCGGCCGGCGTCAACCGTGTCTCGCTCGGCGTGCAGGCGCTGAACGACAAGGACCTGCGCTTCCTCGGCCGGCTGCACAATGTCGAGGAGGCGCTGCACGCCATCGGGCTGGCGCGGGAAATCTTTCCGCGGCTCTCCTTCGACCTGATCTATGCGCGGCCCGGCCAGACGCCCGAGGCTTGGGCTTCAGAGCTTGAGGAAGCGATCGGCCACGCCGCCGACCACCTGTCGCTCTATCAGCTCACGATCGAGGAGGGCACGCCGTTCCATGCACTCCACTCAGCGCGAAAATTCGTCCTGCCCGACAACGACCATGCCGCCGACCTCTACGCGCTGACGCAGGAGGTGACCGCGGCGCACGGGCTTCCGGCCTACGAAATCTCCAACCACGCGCGGCCGGGCGCGGAAAGCCGGCACAACCTGACTTATTGGCGCTACGGCGAATATGTCGGCGTCGGACCCGGCGCGCATGGCCGCTTCGTCGAGAACGGCCGCCGTACCGTGACGGTCGCGGAAAAGATGCCTGAGACCTGGGCCAACCTGGTCGAAGCCAGGAGCCATGGCGTCACCGGCGGCGAGGTGCTGACGCGCGCCGAAGAAGCCGACGAGTTCCTATTGATGGGGCTGCGGCTGGCCGAGGGCATCGACCTCCAGCGCTACGAGACGCTTGCCGGGCGTAGTCTGGCGAGCGACCGATTGTCGGTGCTGCAGGAAGAGGGGCTGGTGGCGCCGGTCGGCAACGCCCGCCTCCGCGCCACGACCGCCGGCATGATCGTGCTCGATGCGGTGGTGGCAGACCTCGCGCGGTGAAAAAGGTTCTCTTCGTCTGCAGCCAGAACCGCCTGCGCAGCCCCACCGCCGAGCAGGTGTTTTCCAGGCGCCGCGACCTCGAGGTCGAATCGGCCGGCACCAATCACGACGCGGACAACCCGCTGACGCATGAGCTGGTCGCGTGGGCCGAGATCATCTTCGTCATGGAGAAGGCGCATCGCGTCAAGCTGCAGAAGAAGTTCCGGTCAAGCTTGATGCGGGCACGGGTGATCTGCCTCGACATCCCGGACAACTATGCGTTCATGGATCCGGAACTGGTGCGGCTGCTCGAGGCGAAGGTCACTAAATATCTGGGCTGAATGGCGTCAGGCGCCAAGCATGGCGCTTCGTTCCTCGCTCCGCCTGGGATGAGGCGAGAGATCGCGAAGCGTCGCAGCTGCTCTAGGCGTCGTGCTTCTGACGCTGCTTCCCGCGATCCTTTTCCGCATGCGCATCGCCGGAGCGGCCTTGCTTCAGGTCGGTCTTGTCGCGGCGGTTCCCGTGCTGGGCGGCGATCGGATGGGAAGGAATGCCCTCGCGGGCGGTCTTGCTTTCGAGTCGTGTGATGAAAATGTCGAAGCGATTGGGCATCGTCCGGTCAGTGCTCCGTCGTGCTTTCGGTTTCGGTCGAGGCGTCTTGAACCGCGGGGCTTGGAAGCGGCTTCATCGCTTCCTTGTCCTTTGTCCTGGCGGAGGGTTCCCGATCCTCCGAACCGGCAACCTTCTCCGATCCGGCAAAGCGCTTGCAGCCCGAATAATAGGGCGTGAAAGCGTCTTGAATGATCAGGCTGTCCATCCTGTCCTCCTCCTCGGGAATCAGCGGTAAAATCCGCCTTATGCGGTTTGGTTCCGCATCGTGGCAAAGGCATGGCGATTCCCTTGCATCGCCATCACGTTTTGCAACCGCAGATCAGCCGTGGCAAACAGTGGCGCGTGGGGAGGGCCTCAATTGACCGGCGACAAACGCAGCTATGTAATCGGGCAGACCGAAATTGCGGCGCGGCCGCTGGAGCCGGCGCTCTATCTGGTGGCGACGCCGATTGGCAATCTCGCCGATGTCACGCTGCGAGCGCTGGAGACGCTGGCCGGCGCCGACATCGTTGCCTGCGAGGACACCCGCGTCTCGCGCGTGCTGCTCGAACGCTACGGCATTCGCCGGCGCACCACGGCCTATCACGAGCACAATGCCGCCGAGGCCGGGCCGAAGCTGATCGAATCGCTCGCTGCCGGACAGAGCGTGGCGCTGATCTCGGATGCCGGCACGCCGCTGGTTTCCGATCCCGGCTACCGGCTGGTCGGCGAGGCGCTGGAGCGCGGCATACGCGTTATTCCGGTGCCCGGACCGTCGGCGGCGCTTGCCGCACTGACCGCTTCCGGCCTGCCTTCCGACGCCTTTCTGTTCGCCGGCTTCTTGCCGGCCAAGGCGGGCCAGAGGCTCACCAAGCTCGAAAGCTTCAGGCAGGTGCCGGCGACGCTCATCTTCTATGAATCGCCGCGCCGGCTGGCCGAGACGCTTGCTGCGATGGCGCAAGCGCTTGGCGGAGCGCGCAAAGCGGCGATTGGCCGCGAGCTGACCAAGGCGTTTGAGGAGATGCGAACGGGGACGCTCGGAGAGCTTGCCGATCACTACGCGGCGGCCGAGACGCCCAAAGGCGAAATCGTGGTCTGCGTCGGCCCGCCGGAGGCGGCCGAGGACCAGCCGGCCGACATCGACCGGCTGCTGTTGTCTTTAGCCGCCGAAATGCCGGCCTCCAAGGCGGCGGCGGAAGCGGCGAAAATGACCGGTGGCCAGAAACAGGCGCTCTACCGCCGGCTGATCGAGCTGAAGGCGGACGGCGGTGGCTGAGCGCACCGTCGTTTATCGGCGAAAAGCCTATCGGCGCGGCCATCGCGGCGAATGGCTGGCGGCGCTGGCGCTGATGCTGAAGGGCTATCGCATCCTTGCGCGCCGCCATCGCACAAAGCTCGGCGAGATCGACCTGATCGCCAGGCGCGGCGACCTTGTGCTGTTCGTCGAGGTCAAGGCGCGGCGCACGCTGATGGAGGCGATGGAAGCGATCGCCCACGC
Organism: Mesorhizobium sp. WSM3873; assembly: GCF_001672445.1. Classification (NCBI taxonomy): domain Bacteria; kingdom Pseudomonadati; phylum Pseudomonadota; class Alphaproteobacteria; order Hyphomicrobiales; family Phyllobacteriaceae; genus Mesorhizobium; species Mesorhizobium sp. WSM3873. Next base: position 257,236 of record NZ_LYTM01000055.1, read on the forward strand.
CTCGGAACGGCGCATCGAGGGTGCCGCCGACCTCTGGCTGTCGCGCCAGCCGGACTATGGCCGGCTGTCGGTACGCTTCGACATGGTGGCGGTGCTGCCCTGGCGCTGGCCGGTGCATGTCGAGAATGCGTTTTACGGGCGGAATTGAGTAGCTTACCCTCCCAACTTGTGGGGAGAGTAAGCTCACCCCCAGATCATCAGCGCCACCAGTCCTAGCCCGCCAACCACCAGCCGCCACCAGCCGAACAGTGAATAGCCCCTGCGCGAGACGTAATCGAGCAGGAAGCGCACCACGAAGAGCGCGGTGACGAAGGCGGCGATGAAGCCGACGGCAATGATCGGCAGGTCGGCCGAGGTCAGCACGTTGCGGTTCTTGAACAGATCGAAGGCGAAGGCCCCGACCATGGTCGGCATGGCGAGGAAGAAGGAAAACTCCGCCGCCGCGCGCTTGTCGACGCCCAAGAGCAGCGCGCCGACGATGGTCGAGCCGGAGCGCGAGGTGCCGGGTATCAGCGACAGGCACTGGAACAGGCCGATCTGCAGATAAAGCCTGGTCGGAAAGCGCTCGACGTCGCGGTAGACGGGCTTCAGGGTCATGCGGTCGACGGCGAGCAGCACCACGCCGCCGATGACCAGCATGATGCAGATCAGGCGCGGCGATTCGAACAGGAAGGTCTTGATGAAGTCATGCGCCAACGCGCCGATGACCGCCGCCGGCAGGAAGGCGATGAGGATGCCGATGGCGAAATGCCTTGTCAGACGGTCATGCGGCAGTTCGAGCAGCATCTTCCAGAGGCGGCGGAAATAGACGCTCAAGATCGCAAGAATCGCGCCGAGCTGGATCAGGATCTCGAAGGCCTTGCCGGTCGAATGGAAGCCGAGGAAATGGCCGGCGAGCAGGATGTGGCCGGTCGACGAGACCGGGATGAATTCGGTCAGGCCCTCGATCAGACCAAGCAGCAGCGCTTCGACGATGGTCTGGCTTTCCATGGCAACCTCTGCTTCGAGTGACGGCTAAGGGGAAGGGCTTGCTTGTCATGGCGCGGAAGTCCCCCTATAGGTCGCAACACATGACAGTCCCTGGAATCGGGCCGCCAAGACTTACCGGCGCTCACACCGATTCGCCAGTGTGGCAATCCGGAATTCGCCGCACGTCGGAGCAGCGCACTGTGCGAATGCCGGATTCTGAGCCACACTGTCAACTTTGAGTTCTAGTGTGGTTTTGGATTTGAAGTTCCTGGACGCTGATGCCATTGAGGGTGCAGGAACTTCAAATCCACCACACTAGTGCGCCCTATCATCGCGGAACCATGCTGACGCTTTTTCACCACCCGATGTTCGCCACCTGCCGGTTCGTCCGCCTCGCCTTCGGCGAGTATGGCGAGGAGCTGGCCTTGATCGAGGAGAAGCCCTGGACCCGGCGCAAGGAGTTTCTGGCGCTCAATCCGGCCGGCACGCTGCCGATCCTGCTGGCCGAAGGCGACGTGCCAATCGTCGGCGCCATGGTGATTGCCGAATATCTCGACGAGACACGCGGGGTGCTGAAGCGCGACAGGCGGCTGTTTGCCGAGGACCCGATGCAGCGCGCCGAAATCCGGCGACTGACCGACTGGTATCTCAGCAAGGCCGAAAGCGAGGTCACCCGCCATCTGGTGCGCGAGCGGGTGCTGAAGCCGGTGATGCCGGAGACGGCGGGCGGCGGCTCACCCGATTCGGGCGCGATCCGCGCCGCGCGCGCCAACATCCGCCAGCACATGAAATACACCAACTGGCTGGCGGGCACGCGTCATTGGCTGGCCGGCAACAAGGTGACCTATGCCGACCTCGCCGCGGCCGCGACGCTTTCCGTGCTCGACTATCTCGGCGAGATCGACTGGCGCGAGCACGCGGCGGCGCGCGAATGGTATACTCGCGTGAAATCACGGCCGTCGTTCCGGCCGCTGCTCACCGATCGCGTGCGCGGCCTGTCGCCGGTATCGCATTATGCGGACCTCGATTTCTGACACGACGAAGCTGCGCGCGCTGATCGACGCGGAGGCGCGCCGCGCCGGCTTCGACGCCGTTGCCGTCACCCGGCCGGACGCGATCCCGCTGGCTCCCGCGCGCCTGGCCGAGTTTGTCGCCGAGGGATTTCACGGCTCGATGGACTGGATCGCCGAGACGATCGGGCGGCGCGCCGAGCCTTCGACGCTGTGGCCGGAAGTGCGTTCGATCATAGTGCTCGCCATGAACTATGGTCCGGACCGGGATCCGCGCGATGTCCTCGACAAACACGATCGCGGTGCGATCTCGGTCTACGCGCAAAATCGCGACTATCACGATGTGATGAAAGGTCGGCTGAAGGAAATCGCGGGCAAGATCGTCGCGCGGGCCGGCGGCGACGTGAAGGTCTTCGTCGACACGGCGCCGGTGATGGAAAAGCCGCTTGCCGAAGCCGCGGGGTTGGGCTGGCAGGGCAAGCACACCAACCTGGTGAGCCGCGAGCATGGCTCATGGCTGTTCCTCGGCACCATCTTCACCACGGCCGAGCTTGAGCCGGACAAAGCCGAGATCGACCATTGCGGCTCCTGCCGCGCCTGCCTCGACATCTGCCCGACCGATGCCTTCCCGGCGCCCTACCGGCTCGATGCGCGGCGTTGCATCTCCTACCTCACCATCGAGAACAAGGGGCCGATCCCGCGCGAATTTCGCGAGGCGATCGGCAACCGCATCTATGGCTGCGACGACTGCCTCGCCGTGTGTCCGTGGAACAAATTCGCCAGCGTCGCCGCCGAGGCCAAGCTTGCCGCTCGCGAAGATCTGCGCGAGCCACGGCTGTCGGAGCTGCTGTTGCTCGACGATGCGACGTTCCGCTCGTTTTTCTCCGGCTCGCCGATCAAGCGCATCGGCCGCGACCGTTTCATCCGCAACGCGCTGATCGCCGCCGGCAATTCGGACGATGCTTCGCTGACGCCGGTCGCGCGCGGCCTGATCGACGACGGCTCGCCCCTGGTGCGGGGTGCGGCAGTATGGGCGCTATCGCGACTGATGCCGCGGCGCGATTTTGCGGAGCTCGCCGCATCGGCCTTGCAGGCCGAAGGCGATGCAACGGTGCGCGAGGAATGGCTGTCAGCGCTGCCGGTTCCCGCAAAGGACCATTGAAGAAGAGGATTTAATTGATGGGCGAGAGACGCTTCTTCATTTTCGGCGCCGGCTATTCCGGCAAGGCTTTTGCGAGAGCCAATGAAGATGGCGCGCCGATCCTTGGGACGACGCGATCGCCGGGAAAGTTCGAGGCCTTGCGAGAGGCGGGCATCGAGCCGTCAAGCTTCGACGGTTCGTTGACGGCGGAAATCAGCGACGCGCTTCGGCACACAACACATCTTATCATCTCGGTCGCCCCGGACGAAGCGGGCGATCCGGTGCTCAACGCGGCAGGCGAGGCGATCCGGGCCAAGATGCCGGCGCTCAAATGGATCGGCTATCTTTCCACTGTCGGCGTCTACGGCGACCATGGCGGCGCCTGGGTGGACGAGAGCGCCGAGTGCAGGCCGGTTTCGAAGCGCTCGGTAATGCGGGTGGCGGCCGAACAGGAATGGCTGGCTCTTGGGCGGGAAATCGGAAAGCCGGTAGCGATCCTGCGGCTTTCCGGCATTTACGGCCCGGGCCGCAACGCGCTGGTCAATCTCGAGGACGGCACCGCGAGGCGCCTGGTCAAGCCCGGCCAGGTCTTCAACCGCATCCATTGCGAGGACATCGCCAGCGCCCTGTGGCACCTGGCCGATAGGAATCGCGGCGGCATCTTCAATGTCACCGACGACGAGCCGGCGCCGCCGGAGGATGTCGTCGCCTACGCCGCCGGGCTGATGGGCGTGGAGGCGCCGCCGGAAATCCCCTTCGAAACCGCGCAACTTTCGCCCATGGCGCGGTCCTTCTACGGCGAGAACAAGCGCGTCGCCAACGCCGCGATCAAAGCGGCCGGCTACAGCTTTCGTTTGCCGAATTATCGGGTGGCGCTGGAGCGGATGTGGGCCGACGGCAACTGGCGGGACGGAGAGCCGCGCAGCCCGATGAAACGCTCGTGAGCGAAGCGACGTGCATTGGCGTGATATGATTCGCGCCTGAACTGCGTCGCCAAGGTTTGATTTATGCATGTCTTTGTCCCGAAACCGGGTCCCACTTTCGGGAGACATGTTTTAGCATGCCGCCTGAGATTGCGTCGTGCCACTGGAGAGGGGACCCGACCTGATGACGTTGCGACCGCTGCCCGACAGGAAGCCGTTCCTGACCGCCGCGCTTGCCCTGGTGACCTTAGCCGGGCTGGCGGCGGCCGCGATCTCGGCCGAACCGCGCGCAAAAGACCTGTTCGGCGCCAAGAAGCTGCCGGCGGTGGCGCAAGCGCAATCCTTCGGCTTTTACTCAAGAGGCTGCTTCGCCGGCGGCGTCGCCTTGCCGGTGGACGGGCCGAGCTGGGAGGTGATGCGCCCCTCGCGAAACCGCCGCTGGGGCCATCCGGCGATGATTGCGCTGATCGAGAAGCTCGCGCGAGACGCCCAGGCGGATGGCTGGCCGGGGCTGCTGGTCGGCGATGTCTCGCAGCCGCGTGGCGGCCCGATGACGACCGGCCACGCCTCGCACCAGATCGGCCTCGATGCCGACATCTGGCTGACGCCGATGCCGCGGCGCCCGCTGACCATGGCGCAGCGCGAGAGCATGAGCGCGACGCTGATGGTCGACGAGAAGACGCATCTGGTGAAGGACGCGCTGTGGACGCCGGCGCATACGCGGCTTTTGAAGCGCGCGGCGAGCTACCCGGAGGTCGAGCGCATCCTGGTCAATCCGGGCATCAAGAAGAAACTTTGCGACACGGTCACCGGCGACCGCTCCTGGCTGCGCAAGATCCGCCCGTTCTGGGGCCATGACTATCATTTCCACATGCGCATCGGCTGCCAGGCGGGCTCGCCCGGCTGCAAGGGGCAGGAGGCGACGCCGGCCGATGACGGCTGCGGCAAACCGCTTGCCTGGTGGTTCACCGAGGAGCCGTGGCGGCCCAACAAGAACCCGGATGCGCCGAAAGCGCGCGATCTGATGACGATGGCCAATTTGCCGAAGGAGTGCCAGGCGGTGCTTGCAGCGCCGGACGCGCCTTCTCTGGAAGCCGTTACCTATCAGGGCGGCGGCGCGGCAGCGGTGGCGGCGGCCAAATCGAAAGCGACCGAGCCGGCGGAGACGATCTCCAGCGATGCGGCGACGCTGCCGGCGGCGGCGAGCTCTTTTGCGCCGACGCCCAAAATCGGCATTCCAGTGCCCCGGCCAAGGCCGGGGAACTGAGGGCCGCGCCACGGCGTCCAGATGGTCGAGGCCGGCGGCGCCCCACATCCGCCTGGCTGCCGCAATGCGGGCTTTCTTCTTGCGAAGCTGGCGATTGGCGAAACCGTTGGCGACAGTGCCCCTCTCCCCGTCACTGACGGGGAGAGGATGCCGACAGGCAGGTGAGGGGCGGCGCCGACGCTCGAGATAGGCACCGAAGCCGCTTTCCCTTTGCAGGACCATGCGCTAGTCAGCGACGGAGCGGGAACGAACGGGACAAAGAGCATGGTTGGCGAAGACGATACAGCGCTGCGGTTTCCGGTCCTGATCGGCGATATCGGCGGCACCAATGCGCGTTTCTCGATCGTGCTCGACGCCAATTCGGAAGCGACCGAGCCGCAAATCGTCCAGACGGCCAATTTCAAGACCATCGACGAGGCGATCCAGGCGGCGGTGCTCGACCGCTCGTCGATCCAGCCGCATTCGGCGGTGCTGGCGGTGGCCGGGCCGGTCGACGGCGACGAGATCCGGCTGACCAACTGCCCCTGGGTGGTCAAGCCGCACCAGATGTTTGCCAATCTGGGCTTGAGCGAGATCGTCGTGCTCAACGATTTCGAGGCGCAGGCGCTGGCGGTGGTGGCGCTGGGCGAAGAGCATATGGAAAAGATCGGCGGCGGGACGCCGGAGCCGAATGCCGGCCGGGTCGTGCTCGGCCCGGGGACGGGGCTCGGCGTCGCGGGGCTGATCTACGCGCTTCGCCGCTGGATACCGGTGCCGGGCGAGGGCGGGCATATGGATATCGGCCCGCGCACGCCGCGCGACTTCGAAGTGTTTCCGCATATCGAAAAGCTCGAGGGTCGCATCTCCGGCGAGCAGATCCTGTGCGGCCGCGGACTGGTCAATGTCTATCGCGCGGTGGCCAGGGCCGACGCAAAGCCGACGCCTTTCACGACGCCGGCGGAGGTTACGGCGGCCGCGCTCGCCAAATCCGATCCGGTGGCACAGGAAGCGCTGGAACTGTTCGTCACCTGCCTGGGCCGCACCGCGGGCGATCTCGCGCTGGTGTTCATGAGCCGCGGCGGCGTGTTCCTGACCGGCGGCATCGCGCAAAAAATCGTGCCGGCATTGAAAGCCGGCAATTTCCGCGCCGCGTTCGAGGACAAGGCGCCGCACAGCGCGCTGATGCGCACGATGCCGGTCTATGTCATCACCCACCCGCTGGCGGCGCTTCTCGGGCTGGCCGCCTATGCCAGAACTCCGTCGCTGTTCGGCGTTCAGACCGCCGGACGGCACTGGCGGGCATGAGCGCGCCCGGGTGCGGGATGGCAATCGGCCACCGCGACGAAGTTTCGCCATAGGCAAGCCGTAGCCGGAGCGATAAGAGGGTGCCGAAATGCTCCCTGACCTTTGACGAGAACCCACGAAGCGCTGCCGATTTGACATTTCAAAATCCAAACAAGCTAAAGGCCCGGCCCGGCGAGGTCACGGCGGTGCTGCGCCGTATCATCGCTGAGAACGGCCACGACCATCGCTGGTCCTATGTCGTCGCCATCGTTTGCTCGCTGCTGGTTTCGGGCGCGACTGCCTTCTCGGCCTGGGTCATGGCGCCGATGGTCAACGAAATCTTCTACGAACGGCGCGGCGACGCCGTGGTATGGATCTGCGCCGGTTTCATGGGCGCCTTCCTCGTGCGCGGTTTTGCCGGCTACGGCCAGGCGGTGGCGTTGGCCACGATCGGCAACAATCTCGTCGCCCGCTACCAGAAGCGCACCTTCGACCATCTGATGCGGCTCGGCGTCAATTTCTTTAACGACACGCGCTCCGGCCGCTTGGCGGCGCAGCTGGACGAGAATATCGGCGGCATCCGCGATCTGCTGTCGCTGACTTTGATTTCGATCACCCGCGACGCGGTGACCCTGGTCGGCCTCGTCGGCCTCATGGTCTACCAGGATCCGGTGTTGTCGCTGAGCTCGCTGCTGATCGGGCCGCCGCTGATCTGGGCCGTCGTCTACATCACGCGCCGGGTGCGCAAGATCAATCGGGAATCCGTGCTGATCAATTCTCGGCTGAGCGGGTCGGTGCAGGAGGCCACCCAAGGCATCGCCATCGTCAAGGCCTTCACCCTGGAGGACGAGCTGGCGCGCCGCATCGGCATCATGGCCGACACGGCCGAACAGCGCAGCAACAAGATTGCCCGCGTCTCGGAACGGCTGTCGCCGATTTCGGACATGCTGGCCGGCCTCGCCGTGACCGCCGTCATCGCTTATTCCGGCTATCGGGCATTGTATCTCGGTCAGCCGCCGGGCGCGGTGTTTTCCTTCATCACCGCGCTGATCTTGGCCTATGATCCGGCGCGGCGGCTGGCGCGCATGCAGGTGGCGATGGAACGCGCGCTGGTCAACGCGCGCATGATCTATGAATTGCTCGACCTCGAGCCGAAACAAAGCGACGCGCCCGACGCCGCCGAAGCGAAGATCATTTCCGGCGAAGTGACCTTCAACAATGTGACGTTCGGCTATAGCGCCGACATGCCGGTGCTGAGGGATCTGAGCTTTACCGCCGCCGCCGGCAAGGTGACGGCGATCGTCGGCGCTTCGGGCGCCGGCAAGTCGACGCTGGTGGCGCTCTTGCAGCGCTTCTATGACGTCGACGAGGGCAGCATCGAGGTGGACGGCCAGGACATCTCGAAGGTGACGAAGCGGTCGCTGCGCCAATCGATCGCCTATGTCTCGCAGGCGCCGTATCTCTTCGAAGGCACGATCCGCGACAACATTCGCTACGGCCGGCTCTCGGCCACCGACGCGGAGATCGAGCAGGCGGCGAAACAGGCCGCCGCCGACGAGTTCATCCGCCAGCAGCCGCAAGGCTACGACACGCCGGTCGGCGAAGGCGGCTCGACGCTGTCCGGCGGCCAGCGCCAGCGCGTCTCGATCGCCCGCGCAATCGTGCGCCAAGCGCCGATCCTGCTGCTCGACGAGGCGACCTCGGCGCTCGACAACGAGGCCGAAGCGCGCGTCCAGGAAGCGCTCACCCATGTCATGGAAGGCCGCACCACCATCGTCATCGCGCATCGGCTGTCGACCGTGGTCAATGCCGACCGCATCATCGTGCTGGAAGAGGGGCGGCTGGTCGAGGAAGGCACACACGCCTCGTTGATGGCCGACCCCCACAGCGTCTATGCCCGCTTCCACCGGGTGCAGGGCAAGAAGGGGCTGGGGCTTGTCGATGACGCCAAGCCGACCCAAACTCCTCTGCCGCGCACGCGCGCGAAGAAGACCGTCGGGAGAAGCGCATGAGCGAAACGGGCGATATGGGCCTGGTGGTGGTGGGCGCCGCCGGCCGGATGGGTCAGACGCTGATCCGTGCCATCCACTCCATTCCCGGCGCGCGGGTTGCCGGTGCCGTCGAGCGGCCGGACTCGCCGCATCTCGGCAAGGATGCCGGCGAGCTCGCCGGCATCGGCACCATCAATGTACCGATCGCCGACGACCCGCTGCCGGCCTTCGCCAAGGCCGACGGCGTGCTCGATTTCACGGCCCCCGGCGCAACCGTCGAATTCGCCGGCTATGCCGCGCAGGCGCGCATCGTCCATGTCATCGGCACGACCGGCTGTTCGGCCGATGACGATGCGAAGATCGCCGCGGCGGCGCGCCACGCGACCATCATCAAATCCGGCAATATGAGCCTCGGCGTCAATCTTTTGGCGGTGCTGGTGGAGCAGGCGGCGCGCGCGCTCGATGCGCAGGATTTCGACATCGAGATCCTGGAGATGCACCACAGGCACAAGGTCGACGCGCCGTCCGGTACGGCGCTGCTGCTCGGCGAAGCGGCGGCCAAAGGCCGAGAGATCGCGCTCAATGTCAACAGCGTGCGTGTGCGCGACGGCCATACCGGCGTCCGCAAACCCGGCACGATCGGCTTCGCCAGCTTGCGCGGCGGGTCGGTGGTCGGCGAGCACAGCGTGATCCTGGCCGGCACCGGCGAGCGCATCACGCTCGCCCACCAGGCCGAGGACCGGGCGATCTTTGCCCGCGGCGCGGTCAAGGCGGCGCTCTGGGGCCGAGGCAAGAAGCCGGGCCTCTATTCCATGCGGGACGTGCTCGGCCTGGGCTGAGGCGGTTTTTTCTGCTTTTCTTCCGCAATTCCGGGCTGAAAACCGCTACACACTTTTCCTGGAATTGCTCAAATCCAACCACGTATCAGGAGCAAACATGTCGGGAACTCTCGTGCTCGTGCGCCACGGCCAGAGCGAATGGAACCTGAAGAACCTGTTCACCGGCTGGCGCGATGTCGACCTCACCGACCAGGGAAATGCGGAGGCGCTTGCCGCCGGCGAGAAGCTCAAGGCGCGCGGGCTGAAATTCGACATCGCTTACACCTCGGCGCTGAAGCGGGCGCAGAAGACCTGCCAGCACATTCTCGACGTGGTCGGCCAAAGCAAGCTCGAGACCGTCCGCGACCAGGCGCTCAACGAACGCGACTATGGCGATCTCTCCGGCCTCAACAAGGACGACGCGCGCAAGAAGTGGGGCGAGGAGCAGGTGCATATCTGGCGCCGCTCCTACGACGTATCGCCTCCCGGCGGCGAAAGCCTGAAGGACACCGGCGCGCGTGTCTGGCCCTATTACCTGCACGACGTGCAGCCGCATGTGCTGCGCGGCGAGACGGTGCTGGTCGCCGCGCACGGCAATTCGCTGCGGGCGCTGATCATGGCGCTGGACGGCAAGTCGGGCGAAGAGATCGTCAAGCTGGAGCTCGGCACCGGCGTGCCGGTGATCTACAAGCTCAACGCCGATTCCACCGTGGCAAAGAAGGAAGTGCTGGAGGGGTGAGGGATTCCATTGTTCCGGCCCCGCTCGGAACGGGTGGCCGTCTCGGGACAACCGCTTCAGCTCGGAATTCCGTCTCGTCGTTAACTGACCAGCGTCGGCGCGCCCCTCACCTGCCTGCCGGCATCCTCTCCCCCGTATAGTGACGGGGAGAGGGAAGCTCCGGCCGCCGATTTCGCCAATCGCCAGCGTCTCAAGAGGACGCCAACGCCGCGGCCAGCCCCTTCTCCCCGTCCTATACGGGGAGAAGTGCCCGGCAGGGCGATGAGGGGCGGGGGCGACGCCGACAATTGCCGTCCGTGCCTGAAATGAACCCCAGCTGCCCTCTGGTCAGTCTTGAGCTCCTCGAAAAAACCGCGTTGACACGCTTCGTTTGCCCGCTTACATGAGCGCCCACCAGCCCAGATGGCGGAATTGGTAGACGCGCACGGTTCAGGTCCGTGTTCCGCAAGGAGTGGAGGTTCGAGTCCTCTTCTGGGCACCAAATTCCCGTTTCAGACGATCTGACGCGATGAGCAAAAAGCCCGGATTTTCCGGGCTTTTTTGTGCCTGCAACTCGTCTCGGGTTAAACCGTTCCTATCTTGTCTGTTAAGCCGAGGTTCCGTGATGCCCGCGCCGTTCAAGGAGTGGAAGGTTCTGCCGCATGGCAGGCTCTCTCCTGTCGACGACGATATTCTGACGGTGACCGGCGACATACCGATGCCGGTCGGCAACCTGAAACGGCGCATGACCGTGGTGCGATTGCGCGACCGACGGCTCGTCATCTTCAGCGCCATCGCGCTCGACGACGAACAGATGCGCGCGATCGAGGCCTTCGGCCAACCGGCCTTCCTGATCGTCCCTAACGACCATCACCGGCTCGATGCAAAGCCATGGAAAGATCGCTATCCCACCCTGCAGGTGATTGCACCGGCGGGCGCGCGCAACAGCGTCGAGAAGGCGGTGCATGTCGATGCGGCACGCGGCGACTTTGGCGATCCCGACGTCAAGCTCGTCACCGTCCCCGGAACCCGTGATCGCGAAGCGGCGCTGCAAATCGACGGACCGAACGGCATGACGCTCGTTCTCAATGATATCGTCGGCAACATCCGCGGCGCATCCGGTTTTGCCGGCTGGGCATTGCGCATGATGGGATTTGCCGGTGATGAGCCGCGTATACCCTGGCCGGTCAAGCTGACGATGGTCGGCGACAAGGCGGCACTCGCAGCGCAATTGAGACGATGGGCTGACCTGCCGGCGCTCAAGCGCATCCTCGTCTCGCATGGCTCCGTCATCACCGATGATCCGCAGGGGGCGCTGCGCAAGCTGGCGAGGTCGCTCGGATAGCTGACAGCGTAGCGGCCACCTGCCCTTCCGGCCAGTCCCTGAACAAACCGCTTCAAACCCGCTGCCGCGGACGCTACGGTCCGGTCATGGCCCCCTCCGTCAGCCCTACGATCGCCGCCCGCCGCGACCAGATGTTCCCCGTGCTCGCCGATGCGGACATCGAGCGCATGCGCCGCTTCGGCGTGCCAAGAGCCTACGGCGCCGGCGAGCATATCGTGACGGCCGGCACGGTCTCGCCCGGATTGGTCGTCATCCTGTCGGGCAAGGTCGACATCACGCAGGCCAGCGGTCTTGGCCCGCGCGAGGCGATCATCACCTATGGTCCGGGCAATTTCATCGGCGAACTGGCGCAGCTTTCGAGCCGGCCGTCGCTCGTCAATGCCGAGGCGACCGAGCCGGTCGAAGCCATCGTCATCCCCTCGCAGCGGCTGCGCGATCTGATGGTGCAAGAGGCGAATCTCGGCGAGCGCGTCATGCGCGCGCTGATCCTGCGCCGTGTCGGCCTGCTCGAGAGCGGCACCAGCGGGCCGATCGTCATCGGCCGTCCCGGCAATGGCGATGTGCTGCGGCTGCAGGGTTTCCTCACCCGCAGCGGCCTGCCGCACCGCGCGCTCGATTCCGACACCGATCCCTGCGCCAAGACGCTGATCGAGCGTTTTCATGTCGATCCGCACCATCTGCCGATCGTGCTCTGTCCCAACGGCAAGCTGCTGCACAATCCCGGCGAAAGCGATCTCGCCCGCTGCGTCGGGCTGCTGCGGCCGCTCGACGCCGGCAAGATCTACGACGTGGCCATCGTCGGCGCCGGGCCGGCAGGATTGGCGGCCGCGGTCTATGCGGCCTCCGAGGGGCTGTCGACGATCGTGCTCGACTGCCGCGCCTTCGGCGGGCAGGCGGGGGCATCCTCGCGCATCGAGAACTATCTCGGCTTTCCGACCGGCATTACAGGCATGGCGCTGATGGCGCGCGCCTACAACCAGGCGCAGAAGTTCGGGGTCGAGATGGTGATCCCCGATGAAGCCAAATTGCTCGGCGCCGCCGACAACATGGCCGGCTACCGGCTGGACGTTGGCGACGGCGAGACCTTGCGCGCGCGCACGGTGGTGATCGCCAGCGGCGCGCGCTACCGTCGCCTCGACATCGCCAATATCGCGCAGTTCGAGGGCACGTCGGTGCATTACTGGGCCTCGCCGATCGAAGCACGGCTCTGCCGGGACCAGGAAGTGGCGCTGGTCGGCGCCGGCAACTCGGCCGGCCAGGCGGCCGTCTTTCTCGCCAGCCAGGTGCGCAAGGTGACGCTGTTGGCGCGGCGCGACAGCCTTGACGCCACCATGTCGCGCTATCTGGTCGAGCGGATCGTGGCGCAGCCGAACATCGAGGTGCTGACGGAAACCGAGGTCGAGGCGCTCGACGGCCATGACGGCAACCTCGACCAGCTGTGCTGGCGCAACCGGGTCACCGGCGTGGCGACGACGCGGACCATCCACCACCTCTTCCTGTTCATCGGCGCCGACCCGAACACCGACTGGCTGGCGCGTTGCGACGTGGCGCTCGACGCCAGGGGCTTCGTGCGCACCGGACCGGATGTGGCGCCGGGACACGGCCCGATGGAGACGAGCCGCAGCGGCGTGTTCGCCATCGGCGATGTGCGCTGCGGCTCGACCAAGCGTGTCGCGGCCGCCGTCGGCGAAGGCGCTCAGGTGGTGGCGGCGCTGCATGCCTATCTTGCGCGCAACGGCGGGCGTGCTGCTCAGCCCGAAAGGAGACCGTGATGGACGAATGCAGGCATACGGACGACATCAAGGATGTGGTGCCGAGCGCCCTCGGCTGCGAGGAATGCCTGAAGAGCGGCTCCTGGTGGGTGCATCTCAGGCTCTGCCGCACCTGCGGCCATGTCGGTTGCTGCGACGACTCGCCCAACCGCCACGCCACCAAGCATTTCCACGCCACTCAGCATCCGGTCATCGAAGGCTACGATCCGCCCGAAGGCTGGGGCTGGTGCTATGTCGACGAGGTGTTCATCGACCTCGGCGACCGCACGACGGCGCAGAACGGCCCGATCCCGCGCTTTGTCTAGCGTGCACGGAATACCGTGAGCCTCTTGCCGGGTCGCCTACTTCACCGAGCTGGTGATGGTCCTGTCGATGGCGTCGTGATCGCGGTCGTTGCCGGCAAGCGCGCCGATGATCAGCAGGCTGACGATGATCGGGACGAACAGGATCGCCACACGCGCCTGCACGTAGAAGATGGCGCGCCATTCATTGCGCTTTTCGGGGCTGTCGTTCATCGCGCTCACTCTGTCCTGCCTCCCGAAGCGGGACATAGTAGCGAAGCGTTAAGCAACCTTTTCCGCAAACGTTAACCGGCGATTTCGAGCAGGCCAATCTGCCAATCGGTGGTCGACTGGTCGGCCAGTCGCCTTGGCACTTTGCCGATCAGATATTCCGAAAATAAGCGAATTCTAATTACATTGACGATGGCGGTTTAACGTCAATAGAAAGGAGGTGGGTTCTTGGTGGGGTGCGGGGAATGCTTGGGGAGACGGTGCGCGCAATATTTGCGCGCGGAAGACTGCGTTGTTGCAGTCGTATCCGAAACAGTTTTGATCAACGCGAAGAAGCGGCTGGGGTATTTTCATGACCCCCGCCGGATCTGTATCGGTTTCGGTGATCGTCAATACTTACAATTGGCCAGGGGCGCTGAAGCTCAGTCTCCAGTCGCTCGCCTGCCAAACCGACCGCTGCTTCGAGGTGATCATCGCTGACGACGGATCGCGCCAAGACACGGCCGATGTGATCAAGCTCTTTACCGACTCCGCCTCGATCCCGATCAGGCACGTCTGGCACGAAGACATCGGCTTTCGCCGTTCCGCAATCCTGAACAAGGCGATAGGCGAGGCGTGCGGCCCCTATTTGATCTTCGTCGACGGAGACTGCATTCTGCAGCCCGACTTCGTTGCCCAGCATCGGGCGCTTGCCAAGCCGAACTACGTCATCACCGGCAGCCGCATTCTGCTCAGCCAGGAATTCAGCAAGCAATTGCTGGCGGCAGGGACGTGGAACTACCGAGCATTCCGCCGGAATATCCTGCGGCACCGGTTGAAAGGCGACATTTCCAAGATCGTTGCGTTTTTCGTGCGGCTGCCCTGGCGGACGATGTCGGATTATCGTTCCTTCGTCTTCCGGCGCATTAAGGGCTGCAACCTCGCCTGTTGGAAAAGCGATGCGCTGTCGGTCGGCGGCTTCGACGAGACCTTCACAGGCTGGGGTTATGAAGATGCCGACTTCGTTTTCCGGTTGCAGGATAAGGGCATCATCCGGCGCGCCGGCACCTGGGCGACCGAGGTGCTGCATATCTGGCACAAGCCTGCAGATCCGAGCCGCGCTGCCACGAACCAGAAGGTAGTGCTCGATAGAATAGAGGCTGCCCGCCTTCGCAACAAAGCGGCGTGACGAATGCTGCCCTAGGATCGGACTCCAAAGGGCTTGGATATCGGGCACGATAAAACAATCGCTTGGAGCGCGTTAAAGGCCGTTTTCAACAAGCGACCCATTTTTAAACGCCAAACTTGGTATAAAGCTGTGCCAGCGGCGAACCAGCCGGTGGCGGTGTGTGCTTTACATCGCGCAGCTTCTCGTTCCACAGATGCAAGGTCAGCGTCTGCTCACTCAGAACCGCGTCTAGCGAAAACGCCGGATCATAGACAGCCTGCGCTTGGCGGTAATCGAGCGGATAAAAGACTTCTCGTGGCAGTGCAGACTCAAACCGCCCATGCTTGCGGGCCAGCGCCGTTATCGCACCGGGACCGTAAGTTCCCCAGGGGAGGTCGGCTGGTCGCACCGGCAGGCCGATGAAGTTCTTGAACCGGGCCATGCGCGCTCCCCGCTTGCGCGTCCAAGGCGGAAAGTAGTTGTTGCAGAAGAGGCCCTCCAGTTCGGCCGTCATCGGCAGACCGGCATCGAGGTAAAGGACGGCGCCGTTGATGAGAGTCGCGCTCTCAAGACCGAACAAGCAATCTCCGTCAATGTTCACCTTCTTGAGGCAAACCACGTCGAGGTCGGACCACAGTCCGCCAGCGATCAGCTGAAGCCGATAGCGGAAATAGTCGGAGGCGAGCGCATAAGAGCCGGTCTCCCCATGCCGTAGACGCTTCATGCTGGTAAAGGGAACAGTGAGCTCGGCGTCGATCAGATCGACTTCGGCCGGCACGTTTGCAACAGGGTTGTAAACATGCAGGCGCACGGCGTGTCCGCAGGCCAGCCAGGAGGCTATCGACAGCAATTCAACACGACCGAGTCTGTCGCCAATCCAAAGCATGTTCACTGCAGGAGCAGCCATGTTGCCCGCCTTCTCGTGTTTCTCTATGCGACGCAGAGGGGGCGCCTCCCGACTTGCAGGAGGCGGCTGTCTTAATTGATCTCGAGAGAAACTCAATCGTATGTCGTTGCTCAGCCGCAAATGCCGGTCCTTTAAGCGTCGTCACAGATTGCTGAGGCGCACCGCCGCCTCGCCTATTTCGCTTGTTTGGTGGGGAAGTTTCGAAGGCGGCGGCGGGGCGACTGTCGGCGATCTGCATGCGGTAGAAAACCTATCGGCGGCGCTACGCCGGGCCGGCCATGACCATCAAGTTCTGAGCCATCCGGCCTTGGGCATTGTGGACCACTGCCAGGTGAGGGACCTGTTCGACGTGCGCCGCGAAATCGAAACGCTGGTGTTCGTCTGCGGCCCCATCGTTCAGACCGACGAATTGGTAGACCTGCTAGCGGTGCACCGGAAAGCGAGGAAGCTCGCGGTTGGCGTCAGCGTCATTTCCCGGCACCGGCAGATGGCTGCCCGCTTCGAAGCCGTGCTGGCGCGCGACGGCCTATCAAGACAATCCTTCGATCTCGCCATTTCGCGTTCTCTGCCCTGCGCAGTACCCGAGCCCGGCAAGCGGCTGAAGGCTGGACTGTGCTTGCGTGGCGACCAGCGGGATTATGGCGATGGCATGACCGAATGGGCGAAGGCTGAGCGTCTTTTGTTGCAACTTGCCGAAACCTTCGGTCTCGATACCGAGCCGATCGACACAGTGTTGAGGCCCGGGAATGAGGCAACAAAGATCGAGCAACAGTTCGAGACCGTCGACCTGGTACTGACAACGCGGCTGCACGGCTCGCTCTATGGGCTTTCAAAAGGCAAGCCGGTGATTGCCATCGACCAGATCAAGGGAACGGGTAAGGTGAAACCGATTCTCAACCGCATCGGCTGGCCGCTCGCTTACTCGATCGAGGAAGCCAATGAAGCTCTGCTCGCCGGCCAGATGCGCCAGGTCCTGATCGAATGGCCAATCGAGATGGTCACCAGTTCGCAGGCTACGATCTTGGACCTGTCTTCCAAGGCTCGGGCCGATGCCGTGGCCCTGATTGATGGGAGATAAGGGATAGCACCGAGCACAAACGCTTAAAGAACGGGCTAGCCTTCCTGGCAGGCGGTCAAAAGGCGGTCGGCTCTGGTCGGCGGGTGGGAGGAACAGCGGGCAACGCGAACAGCCGGCCGCCGGCCGGCACGACGTCATCGATGCCGGCGAGCCGCAGGCAGTGCCAGGCCATGGCGTGGTTGGACGAGGTGACGGGAATGCCGATGCGTTGCTCCAGTTCCGCCACCGCCTCGGCGACGCGCAGGCTGGTGCAGGAGATGAAGATCGCTTCCACGCCGGGCGCCGCCGCCATGCGCTCGGCCGCGGCCTCGATCGAGGCGAGCGAGATGCGGGCCGCCTCGCGGTCGTCGCGCCGGTCGAAAGTAGCGACGGCGGCGATATCGAGGCTGCGTCCGGTGAAATAGGTGACGAGACCCTGGTTGATCTCGGGGGCATAAGGCGTCAGCAGGCCGATGCCCTTGGCGCCGAGCGCCTTGAAGGCGGCAAGCGCGCCCGTCACCGGCGTGGTGCAGGCGACGCCCGGCCGCGCCTTCCTGATCTCGGCGAAGACGGCTTCCTCGCCGAGCGTCATGGTGGCCGAGGTGCAGCCGAAGCCGACGACGTCGAGCGGAATGCTGGGCAGGATGAGGTCGACGGTCGGCGCGATGCGCGGGCCGATGGCGCGCAGCGTGTCGGGGGTGATGTCGTTGTCGTTGAAGAGGCGGGCCTCGTAGAAGGCGACGCCCGGAATGCGCACCAACGCGCGGAACTCATGCTCCAGCGTCTGGTCGGTGGCGAGGATCGCAAGCCCGATCGCCGCGCGCGAGGCAAGGCCGCCGTCGAGTTCGGACGGAAGCACGCCCAGATCGACCGGCTTGGCATCGACCGGCTTGGGATCGACCGGTCCCGAAGATTGAGGGCGGGTAGCAGCCGCGCTGACAGACATGGCATTTCCCTTTCTTGGCCGATCCCTCCGGGATCATGCTCTCAATTCAAAAGACCGTCCATCGAGATGGCCGGTTTGCGGCCGGCGATCAGGTCGGCGGTGATGCGGGCCGAACCGTGCGACATGGTCCAGCCGATATGGCCGTGCCCGGTGTTGAGATAGAGGTTGCTGAGGCGGCGGCGCCCGAACTCGGGCAGATTGTTCGGCGTCATCGGCCTCAAGCCCGCCCACATCTCGGCGCGGTCGTAGTCGGCGCCCTCGGGATAAAGCTCCTGCGTCACGCCCTTCATGAAGGCGAAATCGGCCGGCTTGTGGCTGGTGTCGTAGCCGGCGAATTCCGCCGTCGCGGTGACGCGCAGCCGGTCGCCGAAGCGCGACACGGCGACCAGATTGTGCTCGTCTATTGCCGCGATGGTCGGCGGCCGAGGCCGGTTGCCGATCGGAATGGTCAGCGAATAACCCTTGATCGGGTAAATCGGCAGGCTGATACCGACGGTCTTCGCGATCAGCGGGCTGTAGGAGCCGAGCGCCAGCACATAAGCGTCGCCCTTGACGCTGCCCTTGTCGGTCAGCACCTGGGTGACGCCATCGCCCGAGGTCTCGATGCCGGTGATGGTCGTGCCGGTACGGATCTCGCCGCCGCGCTCGGCGACCTTCGCGGCAAGCGCCCGGGTGAACTTCGCCGGGTCACCGGTCTCATCGGTCGGGCAATGGATGCCGCCGGCGATCTTTTCCCGCGCGGAAGCCAGCGACGGGTCGAGCGCGACGATGGCGTCGCGGTCGAGCACCTTGATCAGCTGGCCGTCCGATTCCAGCAGCCGCATGTGCTCGACGCCTTTATCGAGCGCCTGCTGGCTGCGATAGAAATAGAGGATGCCGCGACCGTTGCGGTCGTAGTCGATCTGCTCGTCGGCAATCACCTCGTGCAGCACGCTCTGCGAATAGACGGCAAGCCGATGCTTGAGCAGCGTGTTGCGCCTGGCCTTCTCGGCCGTGCATTCCATCAGGAACAGCCACGACCAGCTGTAGAGCGTCGGATCGGCCGAGAGCTTGAAGCGCAGCGCCTGATCCTTGAGCACCAGCGATTTCAACAGGATTAATGGCGCCCTGGGCGACGACCAGACGAAGGAATGTCCCGGCGCGATCATGCCGGCATTGCCCCAGCTGGTCTCGGCGGCGACTTGGCTCTGGCGCTCGAGGACGACCACCTCGTGCCCGTCCTTCTGCAGCTGATAGGCAGTGGTGACGCCGACAACGCCGCCACCCAACACGATCACGCGCATCACGCCTCCGGAGATCGCATGTTGTTAGGCAGTTTAGTCGGTGGATTGCGGTCTGCAATGGCACAGGCACCGAGATGTCGGCGGGACAGCGCCCCTCTCTGGCCTGCCGGCCATCTCCCCCACGAGGGCAGGGGAATCGCAGATAAGTTGATTGGCTATTGCCAAGCCGCAAAAGAAGGATTCTTGAGAGGCTTTCTCGTAGCAGAGGAGGCCCGAGTGCGGCTTGTTTTGTCGATCCTGCAAGCAGTTCGCGATCCGCGCGACATCAACGCGCGGCATGATCTTGCTGAACTTCTGTTTCTGGCGCTGGCGGCGACGCTGTGCGGGGCCAAAAGCTGTGTGGATATTGCGGAGTTCGCAGAGGGGCGCGAGGAGGAGCTGAAAGAGTTCATCGAGCTGAAGCATGGGTGTCCGAGCCACGACACCTTCAGCCGGGTGTTTCGGCTTCTTGATCCGCAGGAGTTGTCGGATGCGCTGAGCGCCTTCATGGCGGCATTGCGGCGTGAGCTTGGGCTCGGCCCACCGCGTGGCGTGGTGGCCGTCGACGGCAAGGCGCTGAGGCGCGGTTATGAGAAGGGCCGCGCCTTCATGCCGCCGCTGATGGTCAGTGCCTGGGATGCCGAGACGCGGCTGGCGATTGCGGCAACGCGGGCGCCGGCCTCCGACGAGGTTGCGGCGACGCTGGCGCTGCTGAAGAGCCTGGATCTCAAGGGCTGCACGGTGACGGCCGACGCCTTGCATTGTCGCCCCGAGACGGCCAAGGCGCTGCTGGCGCAGAAGGCGCATTATGCCCTTGGGCTGAAGGCCAACCGGGGTCGTCTGTTTGCCGCGGCCGAGAAAAGCTTCGCCGCGGCGGGCGAGATCGCCGGCTTCGAAACACGCGACAGCGGCCATGGCCGCACCGAAGTGCGCCGCGCCAGCGTGCTGCCGCTTGCCAGGCTCAAGGACGCGCCCGCCTTCCCCGGCCTCAAGGCCATTGGCCGTGTCGAGGCCCTGCGCACCACTG